>CAYUUJ010000087.1:0-7455 GCA_964447845.1 uncultured Anaerolineaceae bacterium | reverse complement strand
CGTTTCCACCCGGAAGAGACGCTGGATACCGTGCGCGCCCTGGCGATGTGGATGACCTGGAAGTGCGCGGTGGTGGATATCCCCCTGGGCGGAGGCAAGGGCGGCATCATCGTCGACCCCTCCAGGCTGTCCTCGAACGAAAAGGAACACTTGTGCCGCGGCTGGGTGCAGGCCATGGTGAAGAACCTGGGACCGCGCCAGGATATCCCCGCGCCGGATGTCGGTACCACGCCGCAGATGATGGGCTGGATGATGGACGAGTACTCGAAACTGACCGGCCACTATACGCCCAGCGCTTTCACCGGCAAGTCGGTCGGCGGCGGCGGCTCCCTGGGACGCACCGAAGCCACCGGGTTCGGCGTGATCTATAACGTGCGCGAGGCTATGAAGTATCTTAAGATGGAACCGAAGAATTCGGTGGTTGCGATCCAGGGCTTTGGAAACGTGGGCCAGTACGCCTCGATCGGGTTTGCTGAGATCCTGGGCGGCAAAGTGGCGTGTGTCTCCTGCTGGGATCGCAACGATAAAAAATCCTACACCTACAGCCACAAGGACGGCGTGGACGGACGGTTCCTGCTTTCGATCACAGACCAGTACGGAACGATCGATCGGAAAAAAGCGCAGGACGCGGGTTACATCGTTGAGGATGGAGAGGCCTGGATCACGAAAGAAGCCGACGTATTGATCCCGGCTGCGCTTGAAAATCAGATCAATTCCGGGACGATCAAGAAGATCTCGAGCCGCGTGAAGATCATTGCCGAAGGCGCCAACGGGCCTACCACCCTGGATGCGGACGAGTACTTCAGGGAGAAGAAACTCTTTATGATCCCCGATTTCGTGTGCAATGCCGGCGGCGTCACCACCTCCTATTTCGAGGGTGTGCAGAACGATATGAATTTTTATTGGTCCAAAGAGGAAGTCTTACGCCGCCTGGATGAAAAGATCACGAACGCGTTCCACGATGTGCTCAGCATGGCCGAGAAACACAAGGCGTATATGCGCGACGCGGCCTACATGGTGGGGATCATGCGCGTGGTCGACGCCATGACGATGCGCGGCTGGCTGCATGGGGATTGGTGATGGACGATAGACGATAGACGATAGACCTTAGACCATAAACCTGACCTATCGTCCAACGTCCATCGTCTAATTGTGAGCTTCCAGGCACGTCACGCCTTCCGCCTCGACCGTCGCATCGTGGACCGTGCCAGCCGGCAGATCCAGTCGGTCACCGGCCTTGAGGGTCAGCTTGCGATCCAGTTCCGGCAAGCCGAAGGTGATGCTTCCTTGAACGACGTATATGACCTTGTTATAAGTGTGGGAATGCGGGGCATACACGTCGAACGGTCCGTTCGACCATGAATACGGATTCAATCCTTCGTCCGCCATCAGTTTTGAGAGCGCGGCTTGAGTCGGCGGTCCTGAACCAGCCCAGGCGGTGACCTGCGGCGCGTTCGTCATCCAAGTTTTTCCATCAATTCAATCCGATTTCCAAATGGATCGAAGACGTGCACGCGCTTATATCCATTCAACGGCGGCTGGGAGGTATCCACTTTACCCTCCGCCTCGCGGATACGGACAAGGAAAGCCTCCAGGTCATCTATCACAAAAGCGGGATGCGCTTTGCGCGCCGGGTGAAAATCCGGTTCAATGCCGAGATGAAGTTGGACTTCGCCGGCTTGCAGCCATAGTCCCCCGCGCCCGGCCAGCTCGGGCGGCTTGGGGATCTCCCGCATGCCCAATACATCCGCATAAAATGTACGCGCCTGTTCCTCCTCACCAGGAGGTATGGCGATCTGGATGTGATCGATGGAAATGATTTTCATGCGGGATTCGTTCTTAACCACAGATAAACGCAGATGAAAAGGATCTGTGAATGGATCAACAGATTTCTTTTTCATCAACCATCAGGGTTTATCTGTGTTCATCTGTGGTGAAACTTCACACTGGATTTACGGCGTACCGCTTTCGATCGGGTAGCCGGCCTGCACCCAGGCGTCAAGACCGCCGAGCAGGGCACCGACGTGAGGATAGCCGTTGTGCAGAAGGAGGAACGCCGCACGGGCGCTCGTGTGTTCATTCGGTCAGGTGCAATACGTAATGATCCATTGCTCTTTATTTAATTCGATGCCATCCGGATCCGTTTCGAATTCACCCAGCGGAATAAACAACGCGCCGGCCACATGACTTACCTCATAGGCGCCCGGACTGCGTACATCCACGATGACGGCTTCGCCGCTGTCGACGGCGGCCTTGGCTTCCGCGACCGGCACGCGCGGCACCCCTGCTTCCGATTGAGGCGGGCCGCTTGGCTCGGTTGAAGACTGGGTTCCGGCGGGGGCCGGTTCGGTTTGCGGTGGGATGACCTGGCCGCATGCCAGGGCTGCAAACAATACCACGACCGCTGAAGAGAGAACGAAGAAATATTTTTTCATGCTGCCTTTCCTACACTCGATTCATGTCATTGCGAGGAGGGTGTTCTTCCCGACGAAGCAATCTCCTCATTACTTTGGGATTGCTTCGTCGTGGCGCCAGAAGCGCCACTCCTCGCAATGACATACTAGAGTTCACAATAGCGATCGACACGCCTGCCGATGATCGCCAGGCTGTCGTCCCAGAACTTGCGTGTGCGGATGTTGATCCCGAAACGGTCGGCCAGGTCCGCGGCCGTGGCTTCGCCGGTGGAAGCCAGCAGGCTCTTGTAATCGGCGATGAACTCGGAGCCGCGCTGCTTGTAGATCGCATATAGACCGGTGCCGAACAAAAGACCGAACGCGTACGGATAGTTATAGAAAGCCAGGCCCGGGGAATAATAATGCGGCTTCCAGGTCCACATGTATTTCTGGAGATATCTTTCATCCAGGCCATCCCCGTAGGTGGCTTTCTGCGAGCGTTCCATGATGTCGTTGAAATCCTCGGCGGATAGCTCGGCCTGCTCGCGGCGTTCGAAGACTTCCTTCTCGAACAGGAAGCGCGAGTAAATGTCCACGATCACCTGCGAGGCACCGTTGAGCTGACCCTCCAGCACGGCCAGCTCCTCCTGCGGGTCTTTCACCTGCGAGAGCACCGCTTCGGTGACGATCGTTTCGCAGAACGTGGAGGCGGTCTCAGCCAGCGTCATGGGCGTGATCTGTTGCAGGACGGTCTTGTTGAATTGATAAGCGCACTCATTATGGAAAGCATGACCCAGCTCGTGCGCGATGGTGGCCAGCTGGTCCTGCGAGCCGTCGAAGTTGACCAGGATGCGGCTTTCCTTCACGCCCTGCACCTCCATGCAGAACCCGCCGCCGCGCTTGCCCTCGCGCTGCTCGGCGTCGATCCAGTTGTGCTCGAAGGTGCGTTTGGCGAATTTACTCAGCTCGGGCGAGAATTTTTCGAAGTTTGCCAGGATAAAATCGCGTGCTTCTTCGAAGGTGTAGGTCCGATCCACTTTGCCGACCGGCGCGAACACGTCCCACCAGGCCAGCTTTTGCTTGCCCAGTAATTTGGCTTTATGTTTGAAATATTTGCGGAACGCGGGGTACGAGGCTTCCATGGCGGACATCATGGCCTCGAGGGTCGACCGGTCGATGCGTGCCTGATCCAGCGACGAGTGCAGCGCGTCCTTTCGACCGCGGCGCTTGTTCAGCGTGACGGTTTCGCCTTTGACACCGTTGAGACAGGCGGCCAATGACTCGCGCACCTGATCCCAGGCTTTGTTCTCCGCCTCATACGCGCGGCGGCGGGTGGATTCGTCCGGGTGCGTGCGCAGGTTGATCAGCGCGGGCATCGGCAGCTTCTGGCTCCGGCCGTCCAGCTCAAAGTCGGCGGTCAGCTGTGAGGTGATCGTTCCCTGTAGCTTGCCCCAGGCGTTGCCGCCGCTCAGGGTCAGTTCGGAGGCCAGCCCTTCCTCTTCATAGCTCATCATGTATTGGCTTTGTTCGGCAGCCTCTTTGAGCATGAAGGCATGCGCCTCAGCGGACTTGTTGAGCTGCAGCGATTTATCCAGCGCGGAGGCCACCTTGCCCAGCCAGCTTCTGAACTGGATGCCCAGTTTGTCCATGGGCAGGCTGGCCTGCTCGAATTCCGAGAGCGTGCGCATGGCGAGCTTGTCGCGCGAGTCGGTGGTGACAAAAGAATAAATGAAAGGCACGATGGTGGCCGAGAGGGTCTGGATGCTGTTCATGCGGTCCACCACATCGCCGATAATGGCGCTCAGCTCTTTGGCCGGCGTTTTGACGGTCGCTTTGCCAAGCACTTCATCCACGTAATCCTGCAGTTCCACCACCTGTTTTTTGTAATCTTCCACAGCGGCTTTGAACTCTTTGGATTCCAGGGAAGGATAGACATTGGTGAGATCCCAATGAGGCGCAGCAGGTGTTGCCATGCATTTCTCCTTGAGCTCGCGTGATCGCGAGGATTTCTTGAGTGAGGTATGATAAGTATACCGTACTTGGTTTTCTTGCCTTTTATACCTAAAACTTATACAATGTCAACCTACTTTGGAGGTAATCCATGAAAAACGATCGCTTTTTAATGGGCATCCTGGCCGGCATCGGCGCGTTGATCGTCATCGCGCTGGTGTTGTTCTTCGCCCGCCAGGATACCAAGGAATATAAAACCGACGCTACGCCCTCCTCGGTGGTCTACAATTATGTGCTGGCCGTTACCAATAAAGATTACGAGAAAGCCTACACGTATCTGGCTGACCTGGATAAGAAACCGACCTATGAAGAGTTCCGCCAGTCCTTCCTGAACGGCATAATCTATACGGATAACGTCGGCGTGGACGTGGGTGAAGCGGAAATCGACGGCGATATCGCCTCGGTGGAGGTCAATATGATCTACTCCTCCACGGATCCCTTCTCCTCCAGTTACAGGAATGTGGACCGCGCTACTTTAATCCGCCAGGACGGCGAGTGGAGGATCTCCACGATGCCTTATAACTTCTGGGATTACAACTGGTATCAGGAACCGTTTAAGCCATAACTGTCATTGCCAACGATGTCATTGCGAGCGTTCGGGAAGCAATCCCAACCCCCGGAATGTCATTGCGAGCGACCTGACGCTGAGCGTAAGCTCAGCGGGGGGAGCGCCGTAGGTGCCGCTTAGCGGCGGGCAATCTCAATTATGTTACAGCCCTGAGATTGCTTCGTCGCTCCGGTCTCGGCCAAAGGCCTCGACCTCAAGCTCCTCGCAATGACATAGTTGGAGAGGAGATTGCATCGCTCGGTCTCGACCGAAGGTTTCGACCACCACTCGCAATGACATAGGAGAAACTTATGAAAACCGTCCGACGACTTTATATTTATGCAGTTGCATTCGTCAGCCTGGAGATCGTGCTGTGGGGTTTGATCGGTCTCCTGCGCACCACATTTAACGCTCCCGAATTCGGTTCCGCTGAAGCACTGGCCCAGGCATTGGCCCTGATCCTGGTGGGCGTGCCGATCTTTCTGATCCATTGGTTATGGGCGCAGCGGCTTTCCGCTCAAGATGAGGAAGAAAAGACCGCCAGCCTGCGCGCGGTTTTTCTTTATGGACTCCTGCTGGCCACGCTGGTGCCTGTCGTGCAAAACCTGCTGGCCTTGATCAACCGTCTCTTTCTAGGTGCAGCCAGGATGTCGGTCGAGCGTGCCTTGTTCGGCGGCTATCAGACCTGGCCCGATAATCTGATCGCCATCCTGATGAACCTGCTGGTGGCCGCCTATTTCTGGAACATCCTGCGCAACGAATGGAAAACACTTCCGAGCACTGAAAACTTTTCAGACGTTCGGCGCCTCTATCGTTACGTCTGGGTGCTGTACGGCTTATTGATGGTGGTCATCGGTGCACAACAGGTGCTGAGATTTATTTTCTTCATTCCTTCGGGCACATTGGGCGGACTCGGACGCGAAACTTTCATTAATGGATTGGCCTTGTTGGCGGTCGGCACGCCGGTCTGGGTCTACTCCTGGCGACTCGTTCAGGACTCGCTGCTGGATCCCGCGGAAAGCGGCTCGACTCTGCGCCTCGGTGTGCTGTACGTCCTGGCCCTGGCCGGGGTCATCAGCGTGCTCGCATCGGGCGGCACTGTATTTAACATCCTGCTCAGGCGTCTGCTCGGAGAGGCGATGAGCTGGCCGGACTTGATCCAACGCATCGGCGGTCCTGTTTCCGTCGGCCTGCCATTGGGTGCGATCTGGGCGTATTACGGTCACTGGCTGGACGTGCATATCGAATCGTCTGCCGAGGGTCCGCGCCGGGATGGACTCAAGCGGCCCTACTTTTACATTCTTGCATTCATTGGGCTCACGACCGCGTTCATCGGTGTGGGTTCGCTCATTTCTTCGATGATCAGCCTGGCCTCGGGCCAGGAGTCGATCGTTGGAGATGTGTTCCGCGATCAACTGGCCGGCGCGATCTCAACCATCGTGATCGGCCTTCCGCTCTGGCTGATGACCTGGCGCCCGATGCAGACGCAGGCCACGCAACTAGGCGATGCCGGCGACCATGCCCGTCGTTCGGTGGTGCGCAAAGCTTATCTTTATCTGGTGTTGTTCGCGTCCGTGATCGGCGGCATGATCTTTGCAGTGGGATTGGTGTTCACCCTGATCAACGCCCTGCTGACGCAGGATCTGGCCGGCGATTTCATCCTGACGATCTTGAACTTCCTGCAATATTTGTTACTCTTCGGGGTTGTGCTGCTCTATCATCTGCTGGCCTTACGCCGCGACGGCGCCTCGGCTGCCGACGCGTTGGCGGAGAAGCAGGCGGGCTTCGCGGTGCTGGTGTTTGATACTGGGGATGGAAAATTCGGCCAGGCCATGAAGACCGCGCTGACGAAACAATCTCCCAGGCTGCCGGTCACGGTGTTGAACGCGTCGCAAAAGGTGCCGGCGGATGTGAAGTCCGGCGCGGTGGTCTTGCCCGGTTCATTAGCCGTGGATCCACCGGAGTCGCTCGCAGGATGGTTGCGCGGATTTAACGGCAGCCGGCTGATCGTCCCGGACGAGGCGGACGGCGTCGTGTGGACTCAGGATTCCGAGCAGGCCGCGCAAGCGGTGCGCGCGCTGGCCGAAGGTCAAGACCTGCGGCGCCCGCAGTCCACCAAACGCAGCTCCGCGTTGACGGTGGTGGCCTATATCTTTGCGGCGCTGTTCGCTTTACAGTTGTTGTTCGGGCTGTTGCTGCTGGGCATCAGTGCGGTAAGCGGATTTTGATTAGTGATATACTTTTCAAAATTATTATGATCATCGACAGCGAGTACCGCGCCCACATAAAAATTCCATGGAAGGCGCGGCACGAAAGGGTTAGCCCATGAAAGTTACCGTCCTTCAGGAAAATCTAGCGCGTGGATTGGGCATGGTCGCGCGCGCGGTCTCACCCCGCGGAACGCTGCCGGTTTTGTCGAATATTCTGATCGCCACTGACGAAGGGCGATTACGGCTTTCCGCCACCAATCTCGAATTGGGCATCACGTGCTGGATCGCGGCGCGT
>CAYUUJ010000086.1:0-7472 GCA_964447845.1 uncultured Anaerolineaceae bacterium | reverse complement strand
GATTGGAAGTTAGTGGCGAGCAATTCCGCCTCTGAATATCCCACCATCTCGCATGCCGCCCGATTAACTCTCAGGAAATGACCATCCAGAGACACCAGCGCGATACCCATTGCCGAATGGTCCATGGCCGAGCGGATCAATTCCTCGCTTTCATGGACGGCCTGTTCAGCTTGCTTGATATTCTCTATATCGCGCGCGATCCCCAGGAGGGCGGTGATATCGCCGTTCGCATCCCGGATGGGCGATAGGATCGTACTGGTCCACATCTCACCGCTTGGATAAGGGAGTTTTGCTTCGGAGACGTAGGTGTCGCCCGACTTAAAAACGTGGTTGATCGCACGCTTTTGACGAATTGAAATGTCAGTAGGAAATAATTCGTAAAGAGGTTTGCCGATCAGATCGGCAGGCGAAGCATCCAACAAACGACCGGTTCTGCCGTTGGCGTACAGAACCTGCCCATCCCGGCCGATGACAAAGATGGCGTCCTGCGCCTCGTCCACCAGCGAACGATAGAGCAGTTCATTTTCGCGCAGGTCAAATGTCTGAAGAGGTGCGGTTCTTTTTGCAGTACTTCTTTCCCCGGTCTTTGAGCTTTTTGGAGGTGTTTTCCCCCGTGCTTTAGATTTCTCATCCGTGCCGCGTAGCCGCGCATTAGACCTGCGTGTAGAGGTCTTTTTGGTCAGTTTCTGCTCATGTCCGGCTTTCTTTTTCGAGGCCGGTCCATCGTGTGAACCGATCATTCAAAGAATTCCTTCTTAATTTTGTATGAGACTGGATTGTACTCCGGTTATAAATACCTTTAGTTGGTTTACCATGACAAGACTTAATAAATTTGCAAAGTGTAGGTGCCCGCGATTGAGTTGTGACGTAACAAAATTATCGCTGACTGATGAAAAATGAATATTAGGACAATATAAGAACCAATGTCGTCCCTGAAATCGCTGCATCCAGAGATTTACAGATCAAACTTTACCTGGAACTCGGCTACGATTAACATAGTTATGAGATTGATAGATCCAGCAGTTGCAAGGTGCCATGTCAAAATTCACATATGCATTAGGTTATCAGATCAAACGGTACAAGGTGCCGTGCCAAAGTGCATAGCTGCTCGTGGGTGTCGGTTCAAACGGTATAATCCTCAAGATGATTCTAGTCACAGGCGCTACCGGTTTTATCGGCCGCACCTTGATCCGTCAGCTGGCCGAGACAGGCCAACCGCTGCGGGCGTTGCTGCGTCCCTCGAGACGCTCACCCAGACTTCCGGTCGGTGTGCCTGTCGAGGCGGCGGTCGTCAGCCTGGCGGATACGCGCGGTCTGCGGGCCGCCATGAGCGACGTGGATGTGATCTTCCACCTGGCCAGCGCCGAGTCGCAGGGACGCAATGCCAACCTGTTCGCCACCGATATGCAAGGCACCCTGAATTTGGTGGAGGCGGCTGTGGACGCCGGCGTGGGGCGCATCATGTATGTAAGTCATGTGGGCGCCAGCCGCGGTTCGGGGTATCCGGCCTTCAAAGCCAAAGGGGTGGCCGAGGAACATATCCGCCGCTCCGGGATCGGGTACACCATTCTTCGTTCTTCGATCGTTTATGGACCGGAAGACCACTTCACCACCGGCCTGGCCTGGTTGCTGCGCGCCGCTCCGGGTGTTTTCCTGCTCCCGGGCGATGGCAAGACGGTCGTCCAGCCGTTATGGGTCGACGATCTGGTAACCTGTTTGCTCTGGTCGCTGGATAATCCTGAGACCATCAACCAGGTCTATGAAGTGGGCGGCAGTGAATATTTCAGCATCCGGCAGGTGATCGAGATCCTGATGCCGATCGTGCGTGCGCCGCGTTTTCTGCTGTCCGTCTCGCCGGTCACGCTGCGCGTCCTGACAGTTTTCGGCGAGACTTTCCTTCCCAACTTCCCGGCTTCCTCGTTCTGGGTGGACTACGCGGCGGTCAGCCGCACCTGTCCCGCCGATTCGATGCCACGCGCCTTCGGCCTGATGCCGGCGCGTTTTACATATCGTTTGAATTATCTGGTCCGTAAAGCCTGGTATGCGGACCTGCAGGTGAGATTCCGTGAAATCATCGCTCCTTTGCAGGAACGAATCCAAAAAGTATTGGAGACGATCCGCTCTTCGCGCTAATACAGTGCTTTGGCCACGGATTACGCGGATTTCACAGATTGTCTCGGATTTTTCTTTCTTAAAAACCTTTCCTCTTCGCTTCTTCGCGGTTAACTAATTATGGCCCCCTGGAACATCCGCTTACTCGAATCCCCAGAAGACATGACCGCCGCCGAGGCGCTCCAGCGCACCGTCTGGCCCGGCAGCGAAACCGACGTGGTGCCCGCGCACATGTTGATCACGGCCGTCCATAACGGGGGCCTGGTGCTGGGTGCGTTCGTGGAGCAGGAGATGGTCGGCTTCGTGTTCGGTTTCCCAGGCCTCGAGACCACACCGGATGGACCGCGCGCCAAACATTGTTCGCACATGATGGGCGTGACGGCCGCGCAGCGCGATGGCGGATTGGGCTTTGCCCTCAAGCGTGCGCAATGGCAGATGGTGCGTCACCAGGGTTTGGATCACATCACCTGGACCTGCGATCCGCTGCTCAGCCGCAACGCCTATCTCAACATCGCCAAGCTGGGAGCGGTGTGTTCGCAGTATCGCCGTTCGGAATATGGCGAGATGCGCGACGGACTGAACGCCGGCCTGCCCTCGGACCGCTTCCAGATGGACTGGTGGGTGCATACGCAGCGCGTCAAACAACGCTTGAGCAAACGCCCGCGCCGGCCACTGAGCCTGACCAGTTTTTCGCAAGCCGATCTGCAACCTTTGTATACGCTTCTTTCCGGCCCCGACGGCTGGGCGCGCCCGCCCGAGCATTTCTCACCCCTCAACGGACGGCTGGCGTTGGCGGAGATCCCGTTTGATTTTGCAGCGCTCAAAGAGGCTGACTTTACTTTAGCCCGGGATTGGCGTTTCTTCGCGCGCGAGATCTTCGAAACCGCCTTCTCGGACGGCTACATCGTGACGGACTTTGTCTTCGATCGCTCGGGAGAACAGCCCCGCAGCTTCTACGTTTTGACTCATGGAGAGTCCACGCTGGATGCCATCGGATGAAAACGCGCCGCGATATTCAGAACTGGTGGGCGGTGGAGGCCATGATCGCCTCCTATAATCATGTTTATCAGGTCGTCTACGACACGACCTATCAAGACCTGGGTGTGATCGGCGTCTCGGCCTATGGCAATGCGCCGATCGCTTCATATCAGAATGAGTTTTTAGCGCTTGATCCGGACCCCAAAGCCGTGGTGGAGGCGCTGCGCATGTACCCGCACGAGCCGGGGACAGAACACGTGCTGGACGTGTTTCATGATGCCCCGACTGTTCCGGAATTAACGGCGGTATTTCAGGGGCTGGGATACGAACCTGTCCGCATCGGGACTCTGGTGGGTCTGCGTCTTGATTCAACCCTGCGCCCAAACTCGTATCATGTACGTCAATTAAACACGCTCAGGGACGTGGAGCTGGCGAATCAAAGCTTGGGCGATGAAGGCGAACATATTTCCCCGAAGACCTCGCGGCAGGATCATATCCATACTTTCGTTACGGACGTGAACGCGCAGCCGGTGGGTTGGACGCAGTTGGTGACCGTCCATCCGAAGGTGGCGTATCTAAATCAGTTGTATGTAATGAAGGATCACCGTCGCCGGCAGTTGGGGATTTCGCTGGTGCAGCGCGCACAGATCGAAGCTGCCGTGGTTGGGATGGAATATATGGCCCTGGTGCCATCCGAGAAAGCGATCGGCATGTTTGCCCGGTTGGGGTATCAGCCGCTGGTCTATTTCACGGCTTTTCGGCCGAAGGAGGAGAAAAAATAAAGGCTGGCCAATCGCCAGCCTTTTTGATTCTTATAAATATTGTTGTTATCGATCACGGAAAGGACGTCGGCGTTTCGCTGGCGCTGGGGACGGGAGTTTCCGTCTCGGTGGGCGGCGGGATGTCCGTGGGCGTTTCGGTGGGGGGCACAGGCGTGTCCGGGATTGGTGTCGGGGGGATGGCCGTGGGCGGCGCGGTGGGGGTCGGCAATGCCAGTGTCAGATGCAGGAGTTTTTCCACGTCCGTGTTCTCCCCGCGCACGGTCAAGCGCAAGGTGATCGTCCCGTTCGAAAGATTGGATATATCGTTCCAGAAATATAAGGTCCCATCTTTCACCTCAGAATTACTGCTGTTCAGGTGGTGCCATTCATTCGGATTCGATCCCAGGCCGTATTCCAACGCCCAGGATTCAAACAAACCTGTGGCATCCGCCGTGCCCTTGATCTCAAGAGGGGAATTCGTGATCACCTGACCTTCGCTCAATTGGAAATCCAATATCGGGTGCGGATCGTCGGCGCGACACTCGCGCTCGGGCGCAAAGATCGGATTGCGCGGCAGGTCGTGATTCTCGAGCCAGGCACGGCCGTCGCCGGTCTCCAGCCATTCCTGTGCGAACTTGTCATCCACATTGAGCACGTTTTCATCTTCTGTGAAATCATCACAGGCGTCCGAGGCTTCCAACTCCGTCCACTTGTCGATCTTCACGCGGCGGATCAGGTCTTCGCCGGCGGGCAGAGGCGGTTGATCGGCGGCGAAGATCTCGTTCATCTGCTGTTTGCAGTGATTGGATGGCAAAGTCCCGGAGAGCGTGCAGATCACATGGTCCACGATCCCCGGCGGACGCGGCATCCAGGTGGGACTGCCCCCGCTGACATACGGCACCGCGAACGTCATGAATTCGGACCAGATCGGGGCCGCGCCGGTGAGGCCGGTGGTGTTGATCATCGGAGTGTAGTCCGGGTTGCCGATCCACACACCGGTAACGAGATCAGGCGTGTAACCCAGCGTCCAGTTGTCGCGGAAGTCGTTGGTGGTACCTGTCTTGGCGGCCACTGTAAAAGGCAGGTTGAGCATCGAGTTGCTGCCGAACATCCACGAGCGGGCTTGGTTATCCGAGAGGATCGAGGAGATCAGATAGGCGTGCTCGGCGCGGATGACCTGCTCGCCAGGTTGAGGCTGGTATTCATAGATCAGGTTGCCCTGGAAATCGGTGATCTTCAGGATCGCCACAGGTGGTACCCGCTGTCCGCTGTTGGCGAACACGCCGAACGCGCTGGTCATGTCCAGTAGGCTGACGTCGCCGCCGCCCAGCGTCAACGAAAGACCGTAATCGTCGCGCGTGAACGAAGTGATGCCGAGACGCTGAGCCATTTCGATCATGCCGCCCTCGCTATAAATGCCGACGAAGTTAAGCGTCTTGACGGCCGGCATGTTGAACGAGTTGGCAAGCGCCACGCGCACCGTCACTGGGCCGTGAAAACGCCCATCGTAGTTGACTGGCCGGTACGGCTCGCGTGTGTCGTTCGGGTCACCCGAGGGCGGAAACTCGGAGGGCACGTCCCAGATCAAGGTCGCGGGAGTCCAACCTTTTTCGAAAGCCGCCACGTAGTTGATCGGTTTGATCGAAGAACCAGGCTGGCGCGTTTTACTGACCGCCATATTGACCTGGCCGGAGACCGCGTCGTTATAGAAATCAGGTGAACCCACCATCGCCAGGATCTCGCCGGTGGATGGCTTGACCGCCACCAGCGCGCCGCCGTTGGCATTCTTATCCACGAGGGTCGCAACCTGTTCGGTCACCAATCGCTGCGCTTCATCCTGCAGCACCGGCTCGAGCGTGGTGTAGACCGTAAAGCCGGAGCGATAGATGGTCTGTGCATCGAACTGTTCTTCCAGCAGCGAGCGCACATAGTTAACCCAGTGTGGATAGCGTATGTCAACGAAGGGCGGGTGGAATTCGTAGCCCTTCATTTGATTGGCGGCGTTGGAGGCCTCGATCGGCTCCACACACACCGGATCGGGGCTGTTGCTGACGTGGATACAGCCCTGCGTGCGGCTCACATCGAACATCAATACCAACACCTGCTGTTGACGCAGCAAGGTGATCTCGCGATTGGTGTACACGTCGTAGATGGCGGGGGCTTGGGGCAAGCCGGCCAGGAATGCGGCCTCACCCAGCGTCAGGTCCGCGGCCTTTTTGTTGAAGTAAGTCTCCGCCGCGGCTTCGATCCCATACGCCAGGTTGCCATAATAAATTTCATTTAAGTACAGTTCGAGAATCTCGTCTTTTGAGTATCGGCGGGTGATCTCGGCCGCCAGGATGATCTCGCGCGCTTTGCGGGTGTAGGTGCGTTGGGCGCGCTCTTCCGGCGTGAGCAGCAGGGCGCGCGCCAGTTGTTGTGTGATGGTGGAGGCGCCGCCGCCTTGCCCACCGGTGCGATAGTTCTCCCACAAAGCCCGCACGATCGCCAGCGGGTCGAAGCCTGGATGGCTGTAGAACTCCTTGTCTTCGGTGGCGATGGTGGCCGCCAGCACGTTCGGGGAGATCTTATCCAAGGATACATACGTGCGCCGTCCCGCGTTGGGATCCAGGATCTCGTACAACAAATTCCCATTGCGATCCAGGATGCGCGTGGTCTCGAACTGCGAAGCGCGCTCGCGCAAGTCGCCGACGGCCGGCAGGGCGCGGGCGATCGAATAATATTGATAAAGGGCCACCGAGCCCAGGCAAAACCCCATAATGACGCCGACAAAGGCCATCACGATCAGGCCGCGCACCAAACAGCCGGCGCTTTTTCGCCAGTTGATGTTGTTCAGATCCAGGTTGAAGCCGGAGGGGGGAGCAGTATTGGAAAACTGCCGCGCCTGCCTGGCGCGCTGGCTGGTGATAGGCTCGTTGGCTGCGGGCGTGACGCGCGTCCCATCCATATCGATCTCGTCCACGCGGCGGGGCAGAGGCATGTTGTCGCTGTCCAGGGCCGGGCGGATCAGGGTCGACGGATTCCCCTCTCCGTCGGTGTATGTTCGTCGGGCAGGGGTTAGGGGTGGGGTCAGATCCGGAAGGGTCTCGCCCTCGGACTCTAACAACCGGCGCAGTCGGTCGCCGGGATCTTCAGGTTCTTCGCTCATTACGGCTTTGACGCTATTAACAGCGTCCAGGTTCCCTTCATTACAGACTCACCATCTTGTTTCTTGACGTCCACCAGGATATCCACCGAACCGCCATTCAGGCGCGGGATGGCTTTGGTCTCCAGGACGTTCAGCTCGACGTGGATCGTATCGCCTATGAAAATGGGCTTCACGAAGCGCCATTCCTTGATCTCGCGGAAGGCGATCGTGGTGCCTTCCAGGATGCCCGTGCGATAGGCCAGTCCTGAGGCGATGGAGGTACCCAACAATCCATGCGCGATACGCTGGCCGAACGGTATGGTCTTGCTGAATTCGGCGTCGGTATGGATCGGGTTGTAATCACCGGTCAGGCCGGCGAAGAGGTAGATGTCGCCTTCGGTGATCGTGCGTCCCATCGTGACGATCTTCTGGCCGGTCTCGAATTCTTCAAAATACGTCCCAAGAGATGCAGGGAGAGGACACATGATTGCTCC
>CAYUUJ010000085.1:0-7498 GCA_964447845.1 uncultured Anaerolineaceae bacterium | reverse complement strand
ACTTCGCCGAACTCGAGCTCAAGGAAGCCGTTCTCACGCATCCATTTGTTATCGAAGAACTTGGAGAGATAGCGCGAACCTGAATCTGGGAAGAGCACAACCGGCAGCCGGCCGGCGGGCAGATTGCGTGCGTATTTGATCGCGCCGGCTAGGGCAGATCCGGATGATCCACCGGCGAAGATCCCTTCCTGGCGCACCAACTGCCGCGCCCATAAGAACGACTCGCGGTCGTTGACGCGCACGATCTCATCCACCACCGACATGTCCGTTGTGGTGGGCAGGAAGTCCTCGCCGATCCCTTCCACTTTATAAGTTTTCGGGAAGGTGCCCTCAGGTATTCTGCCTTTGTTCTTCCAGATCTCCAAAAGGATCGAGCCTTCGATATCCACGCCCACGATCTGTATCTTTGGATTCTTGGATTTCAAATATCGACCGACCCCGGTGATCGTCCCACCTGTTCCCATGCCGATGATGACATCGGTCACGCGCCCCTCGGTCTGGTCCCACAACTCAGGCCCGGTCTGCAGCTCATGAGTTTTCGGGTTATCCGGGTTGTGATATTGGTTGGCTAAAATCGCATTGGGAGTCTCGCGTGCAAATCGATCAGCGACTTTGTAATAGGATCGCGGATCTTCAGGACCGACGGCCGTCGGTGTGATGACAACCTTCGCCCCGTACGAGCGCAGCAACTGGATCTTCTCGTTCGACATCTTATCGGGCATGACAAAGATCGTCTTGTATCCTTTGAGCGCGGCTGCGATCGCCAGTCCGACGCCGGTATTCCCCGATGTGGCTTCGACCACCGTCCCACCAGGTTTTAGCTCCCCCTTCGCCTCAGCCTGCTCGATGATATACAGCCCGACCCGGTCCTTGACCGAACCACCAGGGTTTAGATGCTCCAATTTAGCGTACAGGGGCACCGGCAGGTCACGCGCGATGCGGCCCAAGTGCACGAGCGGCGTCTTTCCGATCGCGCCGAGGATATTATCGTAGACGCGCTTATCGTCCGAGACGGGTAGAACTGACATTTTCGCTCCTTTGGGGATTCAGGAACAATTTTACCAAAAGAGAACTCCCGCCGGGTTGCGGCGGGAGTTGTTGTCAATTGTATCTTCGTAGTAACGACTTCAGTCGTTTTCCACTGGAGCAAGAAATCTCCTCTTTGGTGTCAGAGCGACTAAAGTCGCTACTACTTAATATACAGGGAGTTCCTTATCCACTTCCCTGGCCCAGGCGTTGATCCCGCCCTTCAGGTTTTTCACCTTTTTGAATCCGGCACTGACCAGCAGTTCCAGTGCTCGCGCTGAGCGGCTGCCGCTCTTGCAGAAAAGAACCATCTCCTGCGCTGAATCCAATTCTGAAAGCCGGGCAGCCAGTTGACCCAGGGGGATATTGGTTGCATCGGGTAGCTTGGATATCTGCAATTCATGCGGCTCACGGACATCCACCAACTTGAGGTGATTTTGTTTGACGCGCTGTGCCAACTCAGGAGCCGTAATGTCCCAACCTGAGCCGGCCGAGCCTTCATCTTCATGGTCATGACCTGGTACGCCGCAAAATTCTTCGTAATCGATCAACTCTTTGATGTCGGCGTTGGGTCCGCATACCCGGCATTTGGGATTCTTCTTAAGTTTGACAAAGTCAAACGACGTGTCCAGTGCGTTATAGAGCAACAGCTTTCCTACCATCGGCGTGCCGATGCCCAGCAGTACTTTCAATGCCTCGGTGGCTTGCAACGTACCCATCGTTCCAGGAAGCACGCCCAGCACACCACCCTCCGCACAGGAAGGAACGAGACCGGGCGGCGGCGGCTCGGGGAATAGACAGCGATAGCATGGGCCAACCCGCGCATCGAATACGCTCAACTGCCCATCGAAGCGGTAAATCGATGCATAGATATTTGGTTTGGAGAGAAATACACTGACATCATTGGTGAGATACCGGGTGGGAAAATTATCCGTACCGTCGATCAATACGTCGTAATCCTTCGCGATCTGCAATGCATTCTCAGACGTGTAGGGTTCGTTATAAATGTCAACCTGCACATCGGGATTAAGATCTATCATCCGGGCCTTGGCGCTTTCCACTTTCAATTTTCCAACGGTGGATGTGCCGTGTATGACCTGCCGCTGTAAATTGGATGAGTCGACCACATCGTAATCGACCAGACCGATACGACCCACACCGGCAGCTGCCAGGTATAAAGCTACCGGCGAACCGAGTCCGCCGGTGCCGATGATCAACGCCGAAGAGGCTTTCAACTTGCGCTGCCCTTCCAGCCCGACCTCCGGAATTAATAGGTGGCGGGAATATCGCAGAATTTCTTCGCGCGAGAGTTCAGGAAGCATGCCAGCCGCCCGCGATACTTGGAATGATCATTAATCGATCATTCTCACTGATGGGAGTTTGCAGACCCTCCAGATCTTTAATGTTCTCGTCGCCTTTGAATAGGTTAACGAAGGCGCGCAGTTCCCCATCCTCTTTGTAGAGGTGAGGTTTGAGTGCCGGATAGCTGGCCGTCAGGCTGGCGATGGCCTCTGCCACGGTCCCACCGGTAACGGAAACTTCGCTTTTTCCATCTGTATAGGAACGCAGAGGCGTAGGAATACGTAATACTGCCATGCTGATAATTCTCCTTTATACCGCTTCGATCTGTTTTAGCAATTTATCGGCGCGGGCGATGCCGTTATTAACATACCGAGCTTTCCCGCGCGCGTCGAGCACAAAAGTTGTCGGGACGCTCATCACGCCCCAGCGCCGGGCAAGCTCCGGGCGGGCAGCGGCATCGATTTCAACCACTTGAAATCGCTCGCCAAGCAGACTACGCACCTGTTCAATGGCCGGCCATTGGATGGTCTTGCACGGCGCACAAGTCGGAGTCGTGAAATAAACCAACACCGGTTTATGCGGACGAGCCGGAAAAAGATCACCGGCCTGGAAAAAGGCCCGACCCAACAGCCACCGATTTGACAGCCAGTAAACACCGACCGCTGCTGCAATAATACCGGCAGCGAGCCCTAAACGCAACAGGATATCCTCACTCATGCGCAAAACCTATCTTCGGACGCATCCCGGGGAACGTCCCTGCGGGCGGCTGTTTGGAAAAACCAGGGATCTTGATCTGCCCGAGCCAGTAGTACACCGCACAACCGACACAGAAGCCACCGAAGGCATTCAAGGCGGCCAGCGCCGAGACCACCCAGACCAGGCTCCAACCCGGAGTCGTTGCACCGGTATAAAGGGCCAGGCTGCCGGCTCCCATAAAAATCACACCAAGAAATTGAGCGAAACGATGAGGTTCCGGGTTGTCATCCAAGACATCGGGCTTCATCCAGCCGCGTGGTTTTAGGAGATTTTTATAGATGAACCCAAACCCAGGCACCTTAAGCAGGGTACCGATTCCCATCACTACCGCAACCAGCACGGCCAGCAGCGGCAGGTTAAGGACGAAGCCGACTGTATTCAATAAAATGATCGTAATTTGATTGGTCTTAAGAGCAGAATGATCTACTTTTTGTAGAGCGTCCGTGGTCATCGTTAAACTCCTTCTATAATCTTGATTTCTTCATCCTCAAAGCGAGCCCGGTCCTCAGTAAGCCGCCATGAACGGCTTTCAACTACTTTTCCGGATTGAACGCTCGTGATGATATAGGAAAAAAATGGTTGTGCCCAATCGCGGTCATATTCGGACGGCCGGTTGGGAGAATCTGGATGAGAATGAAACACGCCGATCAAGCTCAGTCCGAGCCTGTCCGCGGTTAATTCAGCATTGAGATAATCCTCAGGCGCGATCAGGTATCGGTTATGTCGGGCGTCCGCTTCGCGAGTGTTGGGCAGGGCTAATATATCCACCACCTGCTTCATCAAGTCCCCGCTCGAACCGAGCAGGAATCCGGCGCCCTCATCCGGGTAGGACTGCTCTCCATGTGCGTGGACGCGGGCCAGGACCTCTGATGAAATTTGGATCACACTCATGAGCCACCCCATAAACCTTCATCGCTCAGATACTTATAGCCGCTGTCCGGGAAAATCGTCACCACGATGCCTGCCTCTAGTTCGCTGGCCACTTTCAGGGCTGCGACAGCCGCAGCGGCGGAAGATACACCGACGAACAGACCCTCTTCGCGTGCCAGGCGCCGGGTCATGACGTATGCATCTTCAGTCTCAATCTCCATTGTTCGATCTGCAAATGCCGGCTCAAATATACCGGGCTTCAACGCGGTCGGCATATGCTTAAGTCCCTCCAGCCCGTGGAATGCATCGTCCGGTTGAAATTGATAAATTTTTATCGAAGAGTTTGCCTCACGCAAATATTTACCGGTTCCCATTAGAGTTCCGGAGGTGCCCAGGCCCGCCACAAAATGCGTCACCTGGTTTTCGGTTTCTTTATAGATCTCCGGACCAGTCGTCTTGTAATGCGCCTGCCAGTTCGCAGGATTGTCGTATTGGTTGGCATACCAATATTTTCCGGGTTCATCCGCCGCCAGCTTGCGCGCCATGCGGATGGCGCCATCCGAACCTTCCAGTGGGTCGGTGAGCACCAGCTCAGCGCCGAGCACCCGCAGGATCACCAGCCGTTCCGGGCTGACGTTATCCGGTACGGCCAGTGTCACCGGAATACCCAATGCAGCGCCAAACGTGGCATAGGAAATACCCATATTGCCGGAGGTCGAGTCGAGCAACCTCTTACCCCCGGCAAGACTTCCATTCGCAAGCGCTGTGCGAATAATGTTCAGCGCCGGGCGATCCTTGACCGAGCCGCCTGGATTGAACCATTCAGCCTTGATAAATACCTGGGTGCGCGGAGACAGGTCGAGGGTCACGCGGCGAAGCGGGATCAGCGGTGTGTTCCCAACATGTGCGGTCAGGTCGGAAAGTTTCAAATCCAGGGTTTTCTCTGTTAGCAAGGTCATCGATTCTCAAAATAAAAAGCAGCCAACGGGTAACAAAAAAGGACGGCGAACGATCGCCCATGCGGATATTAATCGCATGCGGGGTCGTCCACCGTCCTTAGCCGTAGACTGCGGGGCTTAACTTTGGGCGGTGGTTACGAACCCCGCCCTATACAGGAGCAAAGTAAGAGTGTGATCATGGTTTTATGCACAACTTGAAGGATATTTTACGTTTATTAGCCTATTTGTCAAGTTAAATATCGAGATGAACCAGCGACTAATTATCCTACCCGTCGGCTAGCTCCGGCTGGCTAATCTTCCTTCCTGGCTTCCATTTCTTTTCTGTGGTTTTCGATAATGGGTCCGGCGATGTGATTTGGGACCGTGTCGTAATGGTCAAAATCCATTGTAAAGTATCCGCGACCGCCGGTGATCGAGCGCAATTGGGTGGTATAGCGCAGCATTTCCGCCAGGGGTATGTTGGCCATCACGACCGTGCTCCCGTGCTCGGACTCAGTCCCCTGGACGCGACCACGACGGGTATTGAGGTCGCTCATCACGTCGCCCAGGTGCGCGTCCGGCACAACGATCCGTGTACGCATGATCGGCTCAAAGAGCACCGGTCCAGCTTCGTGGACTGCCGCCTTGAAAGCCTCGCGCCCGGCAATCTCAAAAGCGACCGGTTTGGAATCGACCGGGTGTTCCTTGCCATCATAAACGATGACCTTTACATTGCTCATCGGATATCCGGCGAATGCGCCATGCTCGAGGGTGGCCTTGATGCCCTTCTCGATCGGCGCCAGGTACGATTTCGACAAATTCATACCGACCAGTTCGTCGGTAAATTCGAATTCCTGGCCGGGCAGCGGCTCGATGCGCAAGTAGACTTCGCCGAACTGACCCGCACCGCCGCTCTGTTTCTTATGGCGGTACTGGCCAGACGCCTTCCGCGTGATGCCCTCCCGATAAGGCACCTTCGGTTCGCGCATTGTGAGCCCCACCTGGAATTTATGTTGTGCTCGATGGAGCGCAACCTCGATGTGCTGATCCCCCATCCCCTTAAGCAATGTCTCGCCGGTGGCTTTCTCATTGTGCCAGGAGAGGGTCATATCTTCTTCACACAGGCGAGTCAGGGTCGGGCTGATCTTGGCCGCGTCGGCTTGCGTCTTGGGGCTGATGGCCACCTGATATAACGCGGCCGGGAAATTTGGAGGCTCAATTTTTAACGGATGACCCTTGTCGCAGAACGTGTCCCCTGTGCCTGTGACACTGAGCTTTGACACCGACGCAATATCACCGGCATGCACAATTTTGATGGGAAATTGCTCCTTGCCGCGTTGGATGTGCAATCCGGAAATGCGTTCTTCCGCGCCTTTATTCTGGTTCCAGACTCGCGCGTCGGCTTGGATGGATCCGGAGAAGACTCTGAAATAAGTAAGTTTCCCGACGAACGGATCCGCTGTGGTCTTCCAGATGTGCGCGGCCAATGGACCGGTCTCCGAAGCCACAAGCTTCTCTTCGCCGTCCTTCCCCTGGGCGACGCGTTCGGTCGCCTGAGAAGGAGGAGGGAGCAGGTCAACAATCGCACTCAGGAGCGGAAGGAGGCCGACCTCGCGCGCGCCTGCCGCGCACAAGACCGGTGTAAACGCACCGTTGTGGACGACATCCTTCAGTCCACGGATCAATTCCTCGTCCGAGAGGGATCCGGCTTCCAGATATTTTTCGAGCAGCGTGTCTTCACCTTCGGCAGCAGCCTCCACCAGGGCGAAGTGGGCTTGATCGGCTGCGTCTTTCAGGTCCGCAGGGATTTCGGAAGCCGTCTTTCCATCACCCAAAAAGGCTTTCATCGAGATGAGATCGATCACGCCCTTGAAGTCATGCTTTTCCCCGATCGGCAGTTGAAGCTTCACCAGGCGATGACCACTGGCATGGGCGAATGTCTCCACGGTCTGATACGCATTCGCGAAGTCGGCATTCTCGCGATCAAGTTTGTTGATCACGATGAAACGCGGTAAATTTAATTCGTCGGCATACCGCCAGGCGATCTCCGTACCCACTTCGACCCCGGAAACAGAATCCACCATCACCAGCGCCGCATCCACTACGCTCAATGCCGAAACGACCTCCCCGACAAAATCGATATAGCCTGGTACATCCAGGATATTGATCTTGGTATCGCGATATTCAACCGGCAGGACGCTGGTGGAGAGCGAAATTTTTCGCCGGATCTCTTCTTCGTCGTAATCTGAAACAGTCGAACCGTCTTCCACTTTACCAAGACGGGTGATTCCCCCGGTCGCGTGCAGAAAGGCTTCCGCAAGCATGGTCTTGCCGGCTCCACCATGAGAGACCAGCGCAATGTTGCGAAGAAACTCGGTGGTATACTCTTTCATGATTGCGACCCTTCCTACGGAATGGGATAAGACCAGTTGCACGATTCTAAAAGAAGTCGGTTGAATTGTCAAAGCATCAGGTCATGAAATTGGCCTAAGGGTTTTCAGAGGCAGTGTGGCTTCTTATTCATTCATTTATCTGATGGGGGGCCTTGCGTTCGTTGCCGGCCTAGTCCTGCTCACCCGCAAACCGAAATGGAATGATTACCTGGC
>CAYUUJ010000084.1:0-7529 GCA_964447845.1 uncultured Anaerolineaceae bacterium | reverse complement strand
ACCGTGGTGCGCGCAAGGCTGAAATTTGCCTCCCCGCCTGTGGCAATGTCCGGTTCGCCGTGCCCGGTGAGGAAATAGACGGTGCGTTGTTCAGGGCTCATCAGTCGGATGAGAGAGCGCGTCAGCTCCGTCTCGCTGGCAAACGACGCAATTTCCCTGGTTTCACCCATCACGAGCATGATCTTGCCATCCCCGGTAATGCCCGCCTCCCGGGCGGCGATCGGATCAAGATCGGGGTCGATGAACTGATAATCGAACTTCCCGTCACTGTTGGTTTTGAAATCACTCAGCAGATTCTCGGCCTCCGTTCGTGAGAGGCGCGATGAATAGAAGGCGACGGCCGTCACTTTCTCCGGGAGAATCGACAATGCCTGGAGAGTCTCGGACGCCAGCGTGCGCGACTGGTCTTCGGTCACATCGCAGTCATCCCAGGGGCAGGGATTCTGAAATGCAAGCACGTTGATCACGATCAAAATACCTATAAAGGCTATAGCCATGACCAGCGCGTTCGAACCGTAGCGTGCCTGGCGACCGCCCAGGAAGCGGCGAACGTTGTCCGGAGCCAGGATCCCGTATACTGCCAAACCTGCGATCACCAGCACGGCGCTGATTTGAAGAGCACGGATCCAGGCTTCCGGATTGGTGGGTGTAAAGATCTCCAGCGCCATCGTGCCGCGCACCAGTCCCAACAAACCGGTAGCTACACATGCCAGGCCTGCCACAACCAGAGCGATAAATGCATAACGTTGGGCGGAGGTTTTTCGCTTTCTAACCATTAGCGCCACCTCCGCATTTCGACGGCCGTGGTACCAACAAACAAGCCCAACGCAGTCAGGCTGAGATAATAAACAATATCGCTCAATTTGATCACACCTACATTCAGAGTGTCGTAAAAATGGGCTTTCATATCCAGATACCGGAACACGTCCGCGCCTACCAGCGAGAAATCCGCCGGGAAACCGATCAACCACCACAGGAAGATGAACGTGCCCATGGTAAAGAAGAAGGCAGCGACTTGATTCGTAAACACCGCCGATATGCCGACTCCCAGACCGAGAAACGCAGCTGCCACCAGGATCACACCGAAATAGGCTGAGATCATCTGTCGTTGGTCAAGCCCCGGTGTGATCAGGCCGTTCATGATGATCGGATAGACCAGTGTGATCCCAAGGATCGTCACGATGAACATGAAACCCCCCAGCCATTTGCCCACGATCAATTCCCAATCACGGACGGGGGCGGTAAGCAGCAGCTCCATCGTGCCTGTTCGGGTTTCATCCGATACCAGGCGCATCGTCAGCGCTGGAATGGAAAATACCATCAGGAAAACGAAATTTCCTGTGATCGGGGAAACGTCCGGGGCTGAGCCGAAGGATTGGAAAGCATTCGCAATGTAGTTTTGGATAATAACGGTGAAGATGATCCCTTCCACCAGTAAGATCATAAATGCAACCACATATGCAGCCGGGCTGTTGAAATAATGGTCGTATTCGCGCTTGGCGATCGTCCATACGTTCTTCATTTCGTACCTCTTCGATTGGTCTCGTTGCTGGTCAGTTCGAGGAAGATCTCTTCCAGGCTCATACCGAGCGGCCGCATCTCCAGCAGTTCATAACCGGCGTTGATGACGGTTTTTGCGACTTCCGGACGGATATCGTGCCCCGGCGAGAACTGGAATTCCAACGCGCTTTCGTCCTTCGTTTCCACGCTCTGGATGCCCTTGATCTTGCCGATCAGTTTGGGGAGCTCGTCCATTTCACCGCGTACGCGCAGGAAAACTCGCTCCGCACCTAAAAGTCGGGATTGCAACTTTTCCGGCGTGTCCTCTGCCACGATCCTGCCCTTGTTTATGATCAACACACGGTCACACGTTTGCTGTGCCTCGGTGAGAATGTGCGTGGAAAATAAGACCGTGCGTTCCTTGCCGATATCGCGGATCAATTTCCGGACTTCCACCACCTGTCCGGGGTCGAGGCCGATGGTCGGCTCGTCCAGGATCAATACTTCAGGCCTGTGCAGAAGTGCCTGGGCAAGACCCATTCTTTGCCGCATGCCTTTGGATAAATTTGCGATATATCCATCCGCGCGGCTTCCCAACCCAACCATATCGAGCACTTCATCTACGCGTTCCTCGGCATCCGGCAGGTGACGCAGGTCAGCCATGAATTTCAGAAAATCAAAGGCCGTCATATCGTCGTAGAGGGCAACGGTCTCGGGCATGTAACCAACCCGCCGTCGGACTTCGATCGATTCGTCCACCACGTCATAACCGGCCACGACTGCTTCTCCATCCGTCGGAGGCATATAACCCGATAGGATGCGCATGGTGGTGGTTTTCCCGGCGCCATTGGGACCCAGGAACCCGACGATCTCTCCCTGTTCGGCTTCAAAGCTAAGCCGGTCAATCGCGCGGCGGGCCCCATAGTCTTTTGTGAGACCGCTAACTCGGATCATTGCCTCTCCTTAACGTTAAAAGTGGACTTACGTAACAATCGGCACAGCTGCCTGGTGGCGCGGTGCCGATTTTGTTCCGCAGAATAATATACAATAATGAGGAGGGGCAAGTCAAGCAGGTTGTGAAATTCTAATCAAACGCTAATCTGCTACAATCGAAAAGATATTACAGGATGAGGGCATATGACAGAATTGCTTTATCAGGCCGACAGTTACCTGCGCGACTTCGAAGCGATCCTCACTTCAGTCGACGCCGGTTCGCGTTCGGTGATCCTGAACCGTAGCGCGTTTTATCCCGGTGGCGGAGGGCAACCTTTTGACCTGGGTGAGATTGATGTCCAGGGAGTAAACTTTCCGCTTGAAAAAGTCAAGAAACAAGAAGAGAATGTCATCCACTATTTGGGTGGAACAGGGCCTATGCCGTCTGCCGGCAGCGCCGCTCGCGGGACCCTGGACTGGGCGCGGCGACACCAGCTGATGCGAACCCACACGGCAATGCACGTGCTTTGCGGAGTGGTCTTCCGCGACTACGGCGCGCAAGTGACCGGCGGTGATATGGAACCCCTCAAAGGCCGGATGGATTTTGAATTCGAGACCCTGCACGCCGATCTGGTGCGCGAGATCGAGAACGCGGTCAATCGGGAGATCCTTGCCGGGCATGAGATCCGGGTCAAGATCCTGCCCCGGGACGAGGCGTTTCAAATCCCGGATCTAATCCGTACCAAGATCAACCTGCTACCGGCGGGCATCACCCAGGTTCGTACCTTGGAGATCGTTGGCCTGGACCTGCAGGCGGATGGCGGCACGCACGTCCGTAACACTCAGGAAGTCGGCTCGGTTAAGATTGTAGATTACAAAAGCAAGGGAGCCATCAATAAGCGGATCTACATCCAGATCCAGGATTGAACCGGTTCTGAAAATCATCTATAATAGAGTCAACCTACCCCCAGAGGAGAAACCCGATGAAACCCAACAAGCTCTCGTTATTATTCGGATTGATGGCGTTGGTATTGGCCATCCTGGCTTGCGGTGGCAGCGTCACCACCGCCAATATTTCTGAGTCATGGATGGCGACGGATATTGAAGGCGAAAATCGCACTACCGTATTCGCGCCGGAGGCTGATTTTTTCGCCTTCATCGATCTGCAGAATGCTCCTGACGATACGCAACTCAAGGCCATCTGGACCGCGGTCTCCGTGGACGGCGAGGATCCGAACCTGGTGATCAACGAAACCGAATTCACGTCCGGCTCGCAATTGGTCTACTTTCAGCTCTTCAACGACCAGCTTTGGCCGGCCGGCTCATACAAAGTGGATATCTATATCAATAACGAGCTCGCTACCACGATGACATTCGAAGTCCAATAAGATCTATCGATAATACAAAGAGCGCGCTGCAAAGCGCGCTCTTTGTATTTAAGGCAAATTTTTGAGTATGGTCGGCGTTCTCTTACACCGACGGATGCATTAGACGCTGCGCGTCCGCTTTTGGCATCCAATATGCCGATCGTGCGCGAGCTCGTCCGCGAAGATGTGGATGGTTTACTCTTCTCGCCCAACGATCCCGAAGATCTGGCGCGCCAGGCTCTGTCTCTATTAAATGACGTCGATTTATCGAAACGGCTGGCTCACTCCGCGTCCGAGCGGGCTTTGTCCAGGTTTACCTGGCATGAAATACAGAAGAAACTGATCAAGGTCTATGAGTTGTTATTGTCAAGTGAACGGGGTATACCGTAAACTTTCCACCCTGGGATCACGCACTTATTATTCTATCTTTTCGCTCGCTTTGTAGATCTCGAATCGGGCTTTGCCTTTTCCCTTGGCTACATACATGGCGTCATCCGCATCACGGATCAGATCATCGGGTTGATCGTGACCCGGTCCGCTCTGTGCCAGACCGATGCTGGCGGTGATCAGCAGCTCTTCTGCATTGATCAGGTATGGAAGGAATAAGGTGTGCATGATCCGTTCCGCAACGTTGACGGCATAGTCGATGGATTTCTGATCCACCAATAGGACGGTAAATTCGTCTCCGCCCAGGCGCGCAACGGTGTCCTCGGCGCGCACCTGTTCCTGGGTTCGGTGTGCGACTTTGGTTAGCAGGTGATCTCCGCCGGCATGTCCAAAACGATCGTTGACGAATTTGAAATTATCCAGGTCGATGAATAATACGATCACCGACTCGCCATGCCGGGCGGCTCGAACCAGGGCATGCTGAAGCCGGTCGAAGAACAGCTCCCGGTTTGGCAGGTCGGTCAGCCCATCATAAAATGCCTTGTGCATGAGGGCTTCCTGAAGTGCGTTGCGCTCAGCCAGCACCGATGTCAAGGCAGTATGTTCAAATTCCAAATGCGCCAGGGCTTTGGCACGCCGGGATGCGATCAGGAAAACCATCACCAGAATAAAGCTGAGCAGTGGGATCTCGATCAACTCTTCTGCCTGCGTACGGCCATCCTGCACTGCCAAAAGCACTACGATCGTCGTTAATCCAACCCAAAAAAGCACGCGAAGGGCAAACCCCCGAAACTTCAAGAAAAAAGCACCGTAAGCCAGCAGCACAAAAATGACATGGAACCAGAGCACCGTGAGCTCTGTGATCAACATCAGCACGGCCGTGATCAGCAGCGATAGATCGATCAAAGGCATCAAGCGGCCGGATTCCGTGGCGGCTGCCAGCTTGGAAGCTTTGATGTTGGTTTTGATCTGTCGAATATAACCTTGTACTTGATCCGTCAGTTGCATCTCATCCTTATCAAAGCAAAAACATAAATCCTCGGCCGAAGAGCGGCGTCGGCCTTGATAGCTAATACATGTCGACACACGGAAATTTCCCGCCTAGAATCCCGCCTGCGGGCGATTTTGCCAATCCTGGGTTCTCTTATCACCGGCCACTATACTCTGATATGGTTGTCTGGGCAAGTAGGTGTTCTTTGCAAATTTATTAAGGCTCGGTCAGTATGGGTAAAACATCGATCACTTCTTCCGGTATGGCCATCGGCTTTCCGCTCTTTACGTCTACGAAAATCCATTCGGTCTCACCTTTAACCAGCAGATTACCATCCGCTACGCGGACGAATTCGTACCGCCTTAAGGATCGGACCTTGCGAATGTTCGCCACCCAGGTGCGGACTTCGACCTGCTCGCCCGCAAAGGCAGTCAACAAATAAACGATCCTATGTTCCCGGACGACCCAGGTTGCCCCTGCCGAATGCATCGGAGGCGTGCCGCCGATCGATGCATAATGGCGCATGGCAGCTTCCTGCATCCATTGAACGTAGGCTACGTTATTAACATGGCCGTTTTCGTCTATCGCGCTTTCGGGAATGGTGAACGTGTAGGTAAAGACGGGGGAGGTAGGCATGGATTTCAAATTGTCAACAATTCATCGACCGCCGCGGCTAACTCTTTCAAGTTGCTGACCTTCAGCACATCGCTGCACAGTGGAGCATATTTGCGCATGTCGCTGTCCCCGTGCCACAAGGCCGGGGGCTCGGGATTCAGCCAGACGGTCCGCGAGGCCCGGCGGGATATCAGCGCGAACAGGTCCAGGCGCGGATCGTTGTAATTATTACGACCGTCGCCGACCACGATCAGTGTCGTCTGACCGTTGAGCGTATCAAGGTAATCGTTGTTGAAGTCATTCAACGACCATCCCAGGTCGGTGTTGTAGTGGCCGGAAGGCATCCGCCATAAAACAGCACTGATCGCCTCGTCCGGATTGGCTCCGGTGAATTCGTCCGAAATATATTCGAGATGGTCAATAAAGGCGAAAGCGTGGGTCTTTCGTACCTGGCCTTGAAGAGCGAAGAGGAAACTCAACATCAGTTCGGAACAGAATCGCATGGAGGTGCTGATGTCGCAAATGACGACGATCTTCGGCTTGCGGATGCGATCCCGATGCTTGATTTCCATTGGTACACCTTGATATTTCAGGTTGGCCCGGATGGTGGCTTTTGGATCAAGGTGTCCGCTCTTGGATCGTTTCTGCCGTAAGGCGATGCGGGTCCGAAGGGAGGCGGCCAGACGCGTGACCTCGCGTTGGACAAGTTTCTTGTCCTCATCCGAAAGCGTATCGAAGGGGCGGTTCATCAAACCTTCGATTGCATCCGAGGGTTGCTTTCGGCTGAGATTCTCGGCGATACGTTGCCCGCTGAACTGATTAACCTGCTCACCCATAGCCTCCAGATTGACCTGGATCTGCTGGCGGATCTGATCCAGCCGCTCTCGGCTCATGCCCATTTCCGCCAGTTGTTCAAGCAATTCCTGCATGGCCTCTCGGACTTCCGGGAAATCCATGGCACGCATCATGCGTTGTGCTATCCAATTTTGGTAGCGCAGGTCGTCCGTCTGATCCAGACCGGCCAGGCGACCAAGTCCCTCGAGTTCCTGGCGCGCGAGAGGTTCGCCGCTCATCAGGCGCTCCATGCGTTCGCGCAAGTCCTGTGCGAATTGGCGCAGAGCCTCAGCCAGCATATGGGCTTCTTCCGGCGTCATGTCATCGGTTGGATTTCCACCCACCAGCGGTGGTTGACCGGTCCCAAAGAAAAGTGGAAACAATTTATCGAAGACGGGAATGTCGCGCAGGACTTTAATAAGCGTGGCGCGTAGGGATAAACGGAATGTCTCGCGGTGCTGGATTCCCATCAGATCAACCGCTGAGAAAGCCTCGGCGCTCTCGGCAAGCGAAACGCGCACGCCGGAGGCGCGTAGGGCAGAGATTAACTGTAATATTCGGGTTTCCATATTTTACGAACTCCGAATGTATTATCTCGGAATGAACCTAATTGCACCAGGGTCTTCCCCATGGGGCAGTGAGAAGGAAGCAAAAAGCCTAGCGTCCACAATGGGACCCGAAAAACTCCTAATAGTTTTAGGTAAATTCGGTCCATGAGATATTATTTCACCTAGTGGAGCGAAAAGAGTCTCTACTTTATCGGTATCAGAAATATCTCGCAGCTTCCCTTCGTACCACAATGGATACGATGTGTTAGTAGCGATAGAAATTGTTTGTTTATCCATGAAAAAGCTTTTTGCTATAATCTTGTTAGTAGTGTTAGTAGGGGGAGGAATTTTAAG
>CAYUUJ010000083.1:0-7540 GCA_964447845.1 uncultured Anaerolineaceae bacterium | reverse complement strand
GTACGTCGCGGCGACGATCCGCGAGGCCGGCGTGATCGCGCACACCGGAACGATCGTATTTTTGATGGGCGTCGAGCATTTATCCGAGATCATTGAAAACCTGGTTGCACATGGCCGCGGGCTCGATACACCGGCGGCAGTCATTGAACAGGGCACCACACCGGACCAATTCGTCGTGACCGGTACGCTGGCGGATATCACCGAAAAAACCCGGGGCATCCTGCCGCCTGCGATACTGATCGTTGGCGAAGTGGTGCGCCTGCGCGAACAGATCGATTGGTTCAATCCGGAATCTCAAGCACAGACTTCTGATCTATCTGCGCTGGGTCTTGAGTCTGAGCTTTTCCCGGCCACATCACAGGAGCGATCCTCATGACCGCTGAGCAACGCACACCTCCACCCAGCCTCCCCCATCCGAGTACGGACAGGGGAGGGGAATCGGCGGCCTCCGAATGGACGCCCGAATCCCTCAAGCAGGTCAGCGCGAGCCTGGAGGGCAGTTCACCTGAAGCCATTCTGCGTTGGGGTTTTGAAAAATTCGCACCGAGCATCGTGCTCGCCACGGGATTCGGACCGGAGGGCATTGTGCTGATGCATCACGTCTCGCAGATCCGCCCCGAAACGACTGTCTTCTACCTGGACACGGATCTGCTTTTCGCGCAGACCTATGTCCTGCGCGACGAGCTTGCCAGTCGTTTGGGTTTGCGCTTCGAACGCGTCCACACGGACTTATCTCTTAATGAACAAGCCGCGGCCCATGGCGAAGCTCTGTGGGACCGCGATCCGGATGCCTGCTGCCATATTCGCAAGGTGGTTCCTTTACAAAAGTATCTCTCGAATTATCAAGCCTGGATCACCGGCATCCGCCGCGACCAGACGCCTGCGCGCGCCAACGCAGGCCTGGTGCAATGGGATCGAGCCCATAACATGGTGAAGCTCAATCCGCTGGCCGCCTGGACGAGCGATCAGGTGTGGGAATATATCGAAGCCTACGACCTGCCCTACAATCCCCTGCATGAATTTGGGTATCCGAGTATCGGCTGCTGGCCCTGCACCAAGGCTGTCGCTCCCGGCGACGACCCGCGCTCAGGCCGGTGGGCCGGCAAGTCCAAGACGGAGTGCGGTATTCATCCGGTGGCGGTGGAGAAATCATGACAAATTATTATCCGGTTTATATTCATCTAGATTCGCAACCCTGTGTGGTGATCGGCGGCGGGAAGATCGCCGAGGACAAGGTCGATGGTCTGCTGGCCGCCGGCGCGCAGGTGACGGTTATCTCGCCTGAAGTTACGCCGCGCCTGACCCAGATGGCGCGACAACGCAAAGTGAGCCATATCTCGCGTTCCTATCAGCGCGGCGACCTGATCGGCGCCTTCATCGTGATCTGCGCCACGGATCGCCGCGAAGTAAACCATGAGGTTTGGGAAGAAGCCTCGGCCAACGGACAACTGGTCAATGTGGTGGACGATACGCCGCACTGCAACTTCATCGCCCCCTCGATCCTGCGCAACGGAGACCTGACGATCGCCATCTCAACCGGCGGCAAGGCGCCGGCATTGGCTGTCCGCTTAAAAGAACGTTTCCAGCAGGAGATCGGACCCGAGTACGCGCGCTTCCTTGAATTGGCCGGAGAATTACGCGGACAACTGGCCGGGCACGTCCCTGATTTTGAGTCGCGCAGGGCCTTGTGGTATGAGCTGGTCGATTCGAACGCCCTCGAGTTGCTTGCCAGCGGAGACGAAGCCGCGGCATTGGAGACAATTTCCGGGGTGGTTGGATTCGACGTTGAGAAACAAAAGGAAGATTTACCACAAAGTCACTAAGACACGAAGTCACAAAGAATCTTTATCTTTGTGTCTTTGAGCCGGAGCCTGCCCTGAGACCTTCGAAGGGTGCCTTAGTGGTTAAAACATAATTTTTACGATGACACTAATTTTTGCAACACGTCCCTCTGCGCTGGCACGCTGGCAGACCGCTCATGTGATCGGTCTGCTTCAGGCTGCCTGGCCCGGCCTCGAATGCCGGGAACAGGTCATTACCACCACCGGCGACCGCGTCATTGACACGCCTCTGCCTGAGATCGGCGATAAAGGATTGTTCACCAGCGAACTGGAGAGTGCATTGCTGTCCGGCGAAGTGCAGGCGGCGGTGCATTCATTGAAAGATTTGCCGGTGGAGAATACAACCGGGATCAGCCTGGGAGCCGTCCCGATGCGTGGTTCGGCGCTCGACGTGTTGGTCTCCGCGCGGGGTGAGAGTCTGGCGGACCTGCCCGAGTCGGCCCGGGTCGGTACATGCAGTCTACGCCGCAGCGCGCAAGTGCTCGCCCAACGCCCGGACCTGACACTGCTGCCCGTGCGCGGCAACGTGGAGACGCGTCTGCGGAAGGTGACGGATGGCGAATACGAGGCGATCGTGCTGGCCGCGGCGGGGCTGAGACGCCTGGGATTGGATGCTCATATCTCCGAGACTTTTACAACCGACGTGATGCTGCCCGCGCCGGGACAGGGCGCGCTGGCAGTTCAATGCCGGACGGATGACGCCGAGACCCTGCGCCTGCTGGCTGCCATCAACGACTTCACGACCCGCGCGGCTGTCTCCGCCGAACGCGCCTTCCTGGCCGGCCTGGGCGGCGGATGCTCTCTTCCGGTTGCGGCGTTGGCCCATGCGGATGCAGAGCGCGGCCAGATCGATCTGACCGGTGTGGTCATTTCAGCGGATGGAAAAAGATCCATACGTTTGAACGCCGTCGGAGACTCGGCGGATGAATTAGGTGCTCAGCTCGCCGAGCTGGCGATCCAGCGCGGCGCGAAAGAGCTGCTTTCATAAATCATGGACCTGACCCGCAAACGAATCCTGATCACACGCCCACGGGCGCAAGCCGAAGAATTTGCGCGGGCGCTCTCGAGCGAAGGTGCCGAGCCGATCTTTTTCCCGATGATCGAGATCGCTGCTTTGGATGATTTTTCAGCGTTGGATCAGGTATTGCGCGAACTGGATGGATACGACTGGCTTATTCTGACAAGTGTGCATGGCGCGGAAGCGGTTTTTGCCCGGATGCACGTCATGGGAATATCAAGCCTGCCCTCGCATTTACGCGTGGCCGCCGTTGGACCCAGGACCGCCGCGCGGCTTTCAAACGAGAAAGTGGCCGTGGATCATGTGCCGGCCAAATATACGGCGGAGGCAGTGCTCTCCGGTCTGTGGCCAGTGAGCGGCAAGCGGTTTCTGTTGCCGCAGTCCGACCTTGCGCGCAGAACGCTTGCGGAACGTATTCGCGCAGCCGGAGGGATCCCGGATGAGATCGTAGCTTACCGCACGATTCCAGCCCGGCCGAGGCCCGCAGTCGTGGAAGCTTTGCGCGCCGGCATGGATGTGGTTACGTTCGCCAGCCCATCCAGTGTGAATAGTTTTCTGGCCGCGCTGGGTGAGTATGGGTTGGATGCGCGCAAGCTGCCCGGAAATCCGCGCATCGCCTGCATCGGCCCGCAGACTGCCTCGGCAGCCATGGGCGCCGGCTTGCCTGTGCATGTGGAAGCGCAGGAACACACCATGGCCGGCCTCGTCAGGGCTTTGAAAAATGCTTAATCTTGTTTTGAATTTGGAGTAACCATGGAATCTTTCCTGCGTTCATCTGTCCAACCCTCTGTACAAACTTCAGTTCAATCCTCGATTGAACCTGAGACTCTGAGCGCGCGGCCTCGGCGTCTTCGTCATTCGCCTGCCTTGCGCAGCCTGGTGCGCGAAACGAAATTAGAGGCTGCGAATTTTATATATCCGCTCTTCGTTCGACACGGCCAGAACGTGCGGGCTGAGATCCGTTCGATGCCCGGCATCCATCAATTCTCCGTGGATCAGCTCGCTTCGGAAGCGGAGCAGATCGCAAGGCTGGGCATCCCCGCGGTGATCCTGTTCGGCATCCCCGAAGCAAAGGACTCGTTCGGCACCGAAAACTTCTCTTCCAATGGGATTATCCAACAGGCGATCCGCGTCCTCAAAGACGCGGTCCCGGATCTGCTGGTCATCACCGACGTGTGCATGTGTGAATATACCGATCATGGACACTGTGGCGTGATCAACACACCGCAGGATCTGCATTATCAGCCCAATTTGCCGGAAGGTTATGTGCTCAACGATCCAACGCTGGATATTTTAGGCCGCGTGGCCGTCTCACACGCCGAGGCCGGAGCGGACATCGTCGCTCCCAGCGGCATGCTGGATGGGATGGTGCGTGCCCTGCGTCTCGCATTGGATGCGACCGGGTTCGAGCACACGCCGATCCTTTCCTACTCCGTGAAGTACGCCTCGGCTTTCTACGGACCATTCCGCGACGCGGCCGAATCCCCGCCGAAGTTCGGCGATCGCAAGACGCATCAAATGGACCCAGCCAACGTGCGCGAGGCGCTGCGCGAGACGGCCCTGGACGTGGCTGAAGGCGCGGATATGTTGATGGTCAAGCCTGCCTTGGCTTACCTGGATGTAATTCAGCGCGTGCACGCTGCGCACCCCGAACTGCCGCTGGTGGCGTACAACGTCAGCGGCGAATACGCGATGATCAAAGCTGCAGCCGCCAATGGCTGGCTGGACGAGCGCGCCGTCACGCTGGAGGCGCTGACCGGCATCAAACGCGCCGGCGCCGATCTGATCATCAGCTATCATGCAAAGGAAGCAGCCGGCTGGTTGAATGCCGCGCAATAATTTTAGAAGCGACACGGCGCACGTCTCGTGTTTCTCTCCTCCTCCTCAAGAAGCCCGGCTCATGCGAGCCGGGCTTCGAGTTTTCGAATATCGCAGGGGCGACCGGCCCGGTCGCCCCTATATATTGAATATGTGTCATCCTGAGTGAGCGTTCTTTGCGACCGAAGGATCTCTTTATGGCCGAGAGGAGATTCTTCGGTCGCCCAGTAGGGCTCCCTCAGAATGACACACTGAGATCAGGGAATGCACTTAGAGTATCCGGTTAACAAAACGCGCCATTGACCTTCGTAGCGCGCACCTTGTCGTTTAGCGCCCGGTCATGCATCAAGCCCATTTTTTCATGAGTTTCTTCCAGCGTTGTGCGCGCAATTGCCCGGGCGCGTGCCGTCCCACTATAAAGGATCTCCATCAATTGAGAAGGTTGGGCATAGAAACTCGCGCGCCGTTCGCGCAGCGGAGCAAGGTGAGCGTTGAGAGATCCGGCCAGGATCCGTTTAACCTCCACATCGCCGACCTTACCCGCCTGGTAACGCGCTTTCAATTCAGCCAGCTCCGTTTTATCTTCATGGAAAATGTCCAGCAGGGTAAAAACGGGATTGCCTTCCACATGACCCGGATCGGTGGCGCGCAAACGCGTTGGATCCGTATACATATTCATCACCTTCAGCGTTGTTTCCTCGGCTGTATCGCGCAGGTAGATGGCATTCCGGTACGAGGTGTGCATGGTGCGATTGTCGATGCCCGGCAGGCGCGGTGCATTCGATAGCAAAGCGTTGGGCTCCGGGAATGTTTCGCCAAAGATTTGATTGAAGCGGCGGGCGATCTCGCGCGCCAATTCGATGTGCGGCAGTTGATCTTCGCCAACGGGGACGTCGTCCGCCTTGTAGACCAGGATATCCGCGGTCTGCAGGACGGGATACGTCAGCAAGCCCGCCGAGGGTTGCAGGTTTAACTCGCGCGCTTGATCCTTGTAAGTGGGGACGCGTTCGAGCCGCGCGACCGTCGTGAGCATGCCGAAGAGCAGCGCCAACTGCGCGTGCTCCGGGATCACGGACTGCAGGACGATGGTCGAACGATGCGGATCGATCCCGGCCGCCAGCCAGTCTGCCAGCATGTTGCGGATATTGTCCTGCAGGTGTTCCGGCCGGTAATCGGTGGTCAACACGTGCAGGTCGGCCACCAGGAAGAAGCACTCATGCGTATCCTGCAGGCTTGCCCAGTTCTCCAGCGTGCCCACCAGATGGCCGATGTGACGCGGTCCCGTAGGGCGGTGACCGGTGAGAATTCTATTTTTGTCTGTCATGCTCCACTCTACTTTCTATTTGCTGCGCGGGCAAAAATCCGGGAACAAAAATGAAACAAAAAACGTCCGTCCCATATATGGGACGGACGATGCATCCGTGGTGCCACCCAGGTTAGTCCGACTTGGCGTGCAAAGGCGGGCCTCACTCAATTGGTCATATAGTCGTATTGTCTAATAGTCGTCGGTTGTATGACTACTTGACCTTGCCGTGATAACGGCGGCAATGCCGTCTTGGCTACTCTGCGTCCGATGATCAGGCACTTCGCGACTACTGACTATCAGACTGTCTTTCGCCTTGCAGCTCGGAGGTCCATTCGGCGCTGTCGTCTCGGGCGGGTTCTCAGCGTTCACCCGCTCTCTGGACCGTCGTTCAGCGTGTACTCGCCCTCGTCACAGCCTTTAATGTTTCTCAGATTATATGCAATACAATTGGGCTGTCAATGGCGCAGAAGGATTTCTTAACGCGAATGGCGCTAATTTGGCGAATTACGCGAAACTTAATAACCTGTTCGCGTCATCCGTCTTTTCGCGTAATTCGCGTTTCAAATTAGCTTTTAATACGGTTTGCAAGGAGAAAAGCATGAACATGAAATTTTTAGGATTGTTACTGCTCGGAGCGCTCGGCGCCCTGGCATGCAGTATGTCACTGCTCGCGACGCCCACGCCGCAGCCGACCGCTAGCGCGCCGGCCACTGTCACCGTTACCGCGACCGCGATCATCCCCTCGCCGACTCTGCCAATCCCTTCACCGACGGCGACCCTGCCTCCGGCCGCGCCGAGCGCGACGAGCGGCGCTCCCTCCGGTGGAGGCATCCTTCCGGGATCGCCATCAGGGCCGTACGCGATCGTTCTGGTATTGCCTGGTGACGTGCTCAACATTCGATCCGGTCCCGGCGTCGGGTTTGGGATCGTCGGTAGTTTTTCAGCCTCCGCCACCGGGGTGATGCGAACCGGTCCTTCGTCCCACGTAGGTGATGCGTTGTGGGTGGAAGTGCAGAATCCATCGGGTGCGCGAGGCTGGGTGAACTCACACTTTCTCACCGAATATGTTACCTCCGCGACATTTTGCGCCGATCCCAAAGTCTCCACGTTATTAGGATCTTTCAAATCGGCCGTCCTGAATTCAAACGGCACATTGCTGGCATCGCTGGTAAGCCCCACGCATGGAATGGATGTCCGTTTTTTCCGGTACGTGGATGCTGTTAATTATGATCAAGAACATGCAAAATTTGTTTTTGAGACGGACTTCGTTGTCAACTGGGGGCCTCAACCCGGCAGCGGCGAAGATCTGAAAGGCGCTTTTCACGATGTGATCATCCCGCCTTTGCAGAGCGTGTTCAACGCTGCCTCCACGTCAAACTTTTGCAATCAGATCAAGACCGGTGGCGTGACCTATACTCCCCAATGGCCCTATCCCAACGTAAATTTTTATTCCATCCATTTTCCCGGCACGGACGCTTATGGCGGCCTCGACTGGGAGACCTGGCTTGTGGGTGTTGAATATGCTCAAGGCCAACCGTATCTCTTTGCCTTGATCCA
>CAYUUJ010000082.1:0-7567 GCA_964447845.1 uncultured Anaerolineaceae bacterium | reverse complement strand
CGCGCACGGCTTCAACGCTGAGGTCGTTTACCGCGAGCAGTTTTTCACTCATTCCCTGCTACCCAGAAGCTCGCCCAGGCCATCGGCCAGCAGGCTGAAGCCGAAGGCGAGCCCCACGATTGCCAGGCCGGGGAAGGTGGTAATCCACCAGGCCGTGGTGATGAAATTCTGGCCTTCGGCAACCATGATGCCCCATTCGGCAGCCGGAGGCTGAACCCCCAGGCCGAGATAGCTGATCGCCGCTCCCGACAGGATGACCAGCACCACATCCGACATGGAAAACACGATGGAGGCGACAATCGCGTTGGGCATGATGTGGCGGAACATGATGCGGGCATGGGAGTAGCCCAGGCTCTGGGCCGCAATGACGAAATCGCTGTGCTTGAGGATGAGCGTCTGGGCCCGGATAAGCCGCGCATAGGAAACCCAGCCGACAAGCGCCATGGCGATATAGAAGCTGCCGATGCCGGGCCCCAGGATCGTGATGATGGCAAGCATCAGCACGAGGAAGGGGAAGGCGAGGACGATATCGACGAGGCGCATGAAAATGCTGTCCAAAAGGCCGCCGATATAACCCGCAAGCGAGCCGATCACCGTGCCGATGATGAAGGGGAAAATGACCCCGATGAGCCCCATCTGGAGATCGATGCGGGTGCCCCAGATGACCCGCGAGAAGACATCGCGGCCGAAATTGTCCGTGCCGAACGGGTGCGCGAGGCTCGGGCCTTGCAGGGTGTTGGCCGTGTTCTGGAGGATGGGATCATAGGGCGCGATCCACGGCGCAAAGAGCGCGAGGATGACGGCCCCGATCACAACCAGGGCGCCAATCACCAGGGGCACCGGCCAGGCTATCCGCGGCCTTGTTGTTGTGACAGCAGCGCTCATATTTTTATGCGCGGATCAGCGGCGGCCATGAGGATATCGGCGAGGAAATTGATCAGCACCGTGGCGCAGGCAAAGGCCATGGCGACACCCTGGACCACCATGTAATCGCGGGTGAAAATGCCGCGCACCAGCAGGTGGCCGAGGCCGGGCAAGGAAAACACCGACTCCACCACCACCGACCCGCCGATGAGCCAGCCCATGTTGATGGCAAGGACATTGATCGACGGCACCAGGGAATTGGGCAGCGCATGGCGCCAGAACACCATGCCTTCGGGCAGGCCCCGGGCGCGCGCCGCCATGGCATGGTCGGAGGCAAGCTCGGCCAGGAGGCTGGCTCGCAGGTTGCGGGTGAGAACCGCCGACAGGGCCAGCGCTACGGTGAGGCAGGGCAGCACCATGTGATGCAGGCGGTCGGCCCAGGTGTCGCCGTAGCCTGCGACCGGGAACAGGTCGAGTTTAATGCTGAGCACAATGATGAGCATGATCCCGAGCCAGAAGGCGGGAAAGCCCAAGCCCGCCGTGGATATGAGGCGGATGGCGTGGTCGATGGGGCGGCCGCGGTTTCGCGCCGCAATGGCGGCCAGAGGGAGGGCTATCATCATGGCCAGCAGCACGCTGCCGATGACGAGGAACAGGGTAGGTGCTACACGTTCGCCGATCAGCCGCAGGACGTCGACGCGGTAGAGGATGGAGGTTCCCATCTCGCCGTTGAAGACATTCTTGATGAAATAGACATACTGCAGCCACAGGGGCTCATCGAGGCCGAACTGGGCGCGGATGCGCGCGATGGCCTCGGGCGTCGATCTGGTTCCGAGCAGGATGCGGGCCGGATCGCCTGGAATTGCGCGAATGAGGGCAAACGTGATGATGCTGATGCCGAAGAGCACCGGCACCAGCTGCAAGGGCCTGTAGAGGACGAAGCGGAAGCGCTCCACGGGGGACTCAACCCTCCCTGTGCTTGGCGAGGAATTGCAGCAGCGCAGGATAATAGAGCTGCGGCTCCTCGTAAAACGGCATGTGGCTGGAATTGGGAAAGACGTGCAATTCGGCCTGCGGCACCGCGTGTTTCATTCGCGCGGCACAGGCCGGCGTGAGCTCGTCATGAAGGCCGGTCGTGATCAGCATGGGCGCCTTGATGCGGTGCATGTCGGGGATCCGGTTCCAGTCCTTCAGGTTGCCGGTATAGAGAAATTCGTTGGGCCCCTGGATGGCCCCGTAGGGGCCCATGTTCCAGTCATCGAGCGAGCGCTTCACGGGTGCCGGCCACTGGGACAGGCGGCAGACGTGGCGATAATTGAGGATGGTGATGGCCCCCTGGTATTCCGGATGGTCGAGTGTGCCTTCCGCCTCGTGGCGCAGCATCATTGCTACGGTCTCGGAGCCGAGGGCGCCGCGCAGCCGTTCCAGTTCTGTAATAAGATGGGGAATGTCGGCCGCCGTATCTTCAAGGATAACGGTTTTCAGGGCGTCCGCGTGGGTGAGTGCATATTCGATGCCAAGCCAGCCACCCCAGCTATGGCCGAGGAGATGGACCCGGCCCAGCTTCAGCGCTTGGCGGACCGTTTCGGTTTCGGCCACATAGCGCGTGATGGTCCACAGTTTCTCATCCGTCGGGTGGTCCGAAGCTCCGGTGCCGAGTTGGTCAAACGCGACAACGCGGTAGCCCTCGTCGATCAGGCAGGAATGCGAGTCACGCAGGTAATCGCAGGGAAGCCCCGGCCCGCCATTGAGGCAAAACACCGTCTCCTTGCCTTTCCCGAAACTGTAGGCCACGATCTTGTGGCCGCTGACTTTGATTTCGATCCTGTCATCGGGGGGTATTTCGCGCCACATCGGCCCACTCCATTCAAACCTGTCTGATACTAACCGGGCCAGTCGTCGTTCAGAAAGCTGATACTGATAACCCCGAAGCCGCTGCGATTATGTGTCGGGATGACAGCGATGGCAAGGTGTCACTCACTGGAGGTGCGCCGGCCTGCATCAACATTTCTTGGGTGGTGCGAAGTCTGAAGGTTGATATCTGCGGATGCTCCGAGTACCGGCATCGTTCCCTTTGCGACAAATTCCAACCCATAGGTCCTTTGGCTTTCCGACGCGAACGGTCTATCGCATGGACGATACGTGAGGTCTGCTCTTGGCCCTTAGCGGACGTGGCTACAGCCGCCGAAAATTGCCGTTATCGCCTCGGAAGCAGACATAAGCGCATAATCCTTCTATTTTTGAGAGTGCATGCACTAGTGCACATCAACTTCAATTTTGGAACCCAATCCCCATTAGTGCTCCTCCACAACTGTCTGGTAGCCGATAGAGCGGCGAGTTAAGCAAGTCACTGACTTGTGGGCCGTGCTTCTCGCGGATGTAACTGGCTATGTCCGGCTGTTCTAATGTGAGCAGTGAATACCACTTTGCACCTTTGGGGTCACATGCCTTGCACAACTCTCGCCACTCACTCCAGCGCCAGAAGCGCAAATGGATGAGGCGATGACATGCAGCGCACACTACGGCCGCTTGAAATGGATTGTAGTAGTTCTCTGAATGGTGCTGCAACCTATCGTGGGAACCACAGATATCACAGCTTACAAGCACTGACATTGCTCCCTGCGCCATCAACCATTTTACCAATTGCCAAAGATGCAATCGCTCGTCGCTTGTAAAGCCATTGTATATGGGTGAAGGTTTACCGCTCCATGTTACCAAAGGGATTTGTCGGATGACGGGTGGGTTTAATGGTGCGCGAAATGGAAGTGCGTCCAACAGTGCTTCAATGCCCGCAACGTTGTCCCGCGTACCCGTTGCGGGTATATGCGTCCTGCCTATTGCAGAAACTAGGTGCGTAGGGACGCGCCGTTCGAGATAATACGTACGCCCACGCAGCTTGAGATATGTGTCCCCGGCCAATGCTTCTCTGTCCATCTGTGATACACCTTTGTGATACAGGACGTTCAGAAAACCACTGTAAATTCATATTATTAAGGAAAAACAAACCCATTATGGGGAAGTGGTGGAGCCAGACGGATTCTCCTTTGGCAGGTAGCGCTTTGTTAAGAAAACCCATATAAACCGCATATATAAGGGTTTTACGCAGTGGACCTATACAACATTTCTTGGTGGGACCAATACAACAAATGCTGAAATCGGTGAAGCGTGACAATCCGCTCAAGTATCTTATACGCCAGCATAAGACTTGGTATTTGAAGCGTCGTGTTCCGCGCGACCTGTTGCATCTCTACGGCGGCAAAACTTTCATTGTTGAATCACTGCATACGCATTCCATTTTGAAGGCGCGGAAGTTGCGCGATGATAGGTTGATTGAATTGGAGCGGCAATTCCTCAACGCGCGGCATGATGCAGAGAGCGTGAGAGAAGCGGAATTGAATGAGCTTGAATCCAAGTGGCAGAAAAAAATCCGGCGCGACAATTGGGGTTTGAACGAACCAATGACTGCCAAGGAAAAGGCAGAGTTTGCAAAGGACCGTAAGAGGGCTCTTTCACTGGGTAGCAAGAGAGTCGCAGAGTCGCTTGGGAAGCCAGCACCTAGAGGGCGGCCACTTGATTATTTGGAAAGCCAGTTCTTCTCTGAAAGGAAAATTACAGAGCGGACCAAAACCCATTACAGAAAAACCCGCAAGGTTTTCGAGGAGTTTCTTGAGAGTGAAGGTTTGCCAGTTACACTTGAGAGCGTCACCAAACCCGTGGCGCTGGCATTCCAAAGCTGGCTTGTCGCTGAGGACTTCCACCCCGTAACGGGTAACGCCTATATCGGTGGCTTGCGTTCGCGCTTCAACTATCTGATTAACAAAATGGCGGTGGAGGGGCCGAATCCATTTCAAGGCGTTTTGCTAAAGGCCCCCAACACAGGTGAGGAGCCATCGCGGCGCGAGTGGCGTGGTCCAGAGTTGAAAACGCTATTCGCGGCTGAATCTGAGGCAGAACAATTCGACTTGATGGCCGCTGGACTTCTGTTGGGCGCAAGACGTGCTGAGGTGGTCGGCTTCAAGGTGAAGGACTATCGCAGCGGCTGGCTTCATGTAACCAAGGGCAAGTCTAGGGCCGCAATTCGAAAGATTGCAGTACCCAAATTGATACGTCCGGCGCTCACCCGCATTGTGGCTGGCTTGAAACCCGATGATTACATATTCCTGCGCAGCAAATCCGATGTGACCATTCACACTCGCGGGAATCTTTGTGGCCAGAGGTTTGAAAGATTCCGCAAGTCTCTTGGCCTCACAAATGACGCCACGGTGTACCACAGCTTGAGGCATACATTTATGACCTTGGCGGATGAGTCACGGCCACGGCATCATGTCCGCGCCGTGGTCGGTCATTCCGATAAGAAGGACGTGACGGCGGGCTATACCAGAGTGAGCGACCGCAACAGGGTCCGCGTCATGCAAGCAGTCTTGAAGGGCATTCCGGCTGAGGTTCGGAAGGTCATCGCTAGCCACTTTGGCCGGTAGAGTCCACCAATATAAAGATTTCTTTATATAGAAAAAATCAAAAATAAGCCCATTTTAATTGGATTTTAGCCATCTGTTATAACAGTTTGATGCACAGTTACTGATGGGTTAATTTTAAGTCTTGCGGTGGGTTAATTGACGCGCCTATATGTTCAGTGTCCGCAGTGAAGGCATTGCGCGCCACTGGCTTGCGTCACGCAAGTTGCATGCATCCGCATAAAAACCGCTTCAAACCCCATCGACTTAATCAAGTCAGAGGGGACGCGGCTTTCTGCTGACTGCTGAGTCTCTTCCGGCTTCAACCCGAAGCAATAGGAGACCCGCATGAAAAAGTACCCCAAGACTATCTCGATACTGGAGGCGGCCAAGGCCCTCAACTGCGAATCCGGCCATGTCAGCCGTGGACTCGGCATGAACGTGGTGACCGGCAATGAACACGTTGCGTTTGATGCGCTGGCCGAAGCCTTCAAGGTACCGCAGGAGATTCTGGCTGGATTCATCAATGGAACTGACAAGGCTATCACGCGACAGCAGACCGCCGCGATGCTCGGAGTCAAATCGCATTGCTTGAATATCGTGAACCGGTGCAGGGCTACCATTGTGCCGGTCGCACATCTCGGACCTGGTCGCGGCTCCCGCGTCCGATACTCAAGGAAAGCGGTTGAGGCACATCTGGGGGTGCTGTCATGAGCCGCCCTGATGACTGGACTGATGGGCTGCAAGCCAAAATCCCGCTGCGCAAAGTAGAAGAGATTGCAGGCCCGCTCATGGATAGTCTTTTGACCGGAGCCATAGGTAGCATTGAAGGTGCTGTTTTTATGGATGACGCGACTCGCTTCAAATTGATGTGTGAGATTGAAAAGACTCTGGCACCCTTCATCAAGCCGTTGCTTCAAAAAGCGAAAGCAGTGGCGGAGCGACCGGACAAGATAGGCGTATTCGACAGAAGCGCAGAGGCGTTAATCAAAGCTACTGACAATAAGGTCCACCGGACGATTCTGGAGAGTGCCAAGTCGGATATTATCAAGACCGCTGTTTGCTACGCCATAAAGGAATCCATTGAGGCATATTTGAAGGCCCAAATAGTGGACCTTGCTGATATGGCCGTTGCAGATGCTGTCATGGCAGAGATTATACGAGCCGGAAAGATTCCACCTGACCCGCAAGTTCTGAAAGTTGTGGAGGCCCTCAAATCTCTCAGCCCCGATGAGCCCGCGCATTGGAATGATGCCGGTTTCCCGATGATTGAAGCTGTTGAAATGATTTCTGGAGTTGTCGGTGTTTCCCGCAGGGACATTGATAAGGCCATGCCGGGCTGGAACCTTGCAAGAGCCCGCGCCCAAGCAGTCGCCAGTATATGAAACAAAAAGAAAGCCCGGATTGGCGTCCGGGCTCAAGCAGGTTTGTAACAATTTTGAGTAGGAGCAACATATAATGACCAATACCGCCCAAGTCAATACCGATAATCCGCCCACGGACGATACCGTTGTCAGGTTCGCCAAGAAGAGCAGGTTCACTGGCAAGGATGCTCATGCTACTGCACAGATATTGCAACTTGAGAATCCCGGCCTCAAGTTTCTCCACTTGCTGCCTAAACTGAAAAAACCAGCCACTCAGCACGGATGGCAGGATTGCACTCTTGATTTGGAAAGCCTCTATGACGGCGTGGCATGGGAGTGCATGGGTCTTGGCATTGTTCTGGGCGGGCAACCATACTTCGCTCTGGACGTGGATACCAAGAAGGAGCATCGCGGCGCAACAAACCTCTGCAAATTCCTTGGCCTCGAACTCCCTCCAAATGCGACAGAGGAAATGGCAGTTGCCGTTTTGATTGCCCGCGTTGACACGCTCATTGTGCGGACTCCCTCCGGCGGCTTGCATATTTATTTCAAGCATGCCTTCCCGTACAGTGTGGCATTTCCGGCCAAGCCGAAGGGCTGTGAATTTCGGGGCGATGTTGGCTATCTGGTTTCCGCAGGGACCCATACGGAAGCATCGGCTGACACTGGCGGGTACACCTACACGGGTACTTATGAGGTCATCAAGGACCGCGCCATTGCGCTGGCACCGGAGGTAATCCTTGACTCGCTTGTTGATGAAGCTGCCCCACGGGTAACCGGCGCTGCAACCGGCGAACCTGTTCCTCTTAAAGAGTTCATGGCCGTGATTGCCTATGTGGACCCCGGTGAGCCGTATAAGGAATGGGTGAACCGCGCTTTCAGCTT
>CAYUUJ010000081.1:0-7621 GCA_964447845.1 uncultured Anaerolineaceae bacterium | reverse complement strand
GATCTGGATTATGTTCCCAACCAATCACGCGCCGCCCGGCCTGAACATGTGATGTCAAACTCTTTCGGCTTTGGCGGCCACAACGCGACCCTGATCCTGAGTCGTTATACCAGATAAGCTTTCCTGCGTTTCAGCCTTTCGGTGAAGGCTGAGACGGGGATGTGAGGTGTTTTATGGTGTACGCGCACATCACGGGCTGGGGCATGTCCGTCCCGGAACCGGTTCTTACAAATGACGATCTGGCCAGGATGGTGGATACCAACGATGCCTGGATCCGGGAACGGACGGGCATCCGCGAGCGCCGCATCGCGCGCGAGAACCAGTTTCCGTCCACGTTGGGTGTGGAAGCTTCGCTGAAGGCATTGGAGGTGGCCAACCTCAAGCCGACCGACATCGATCTGATCATATGCGCTACATCCTCGCCTGAATATATCTTTCCAGCCACAGCCTGCTTGATCCAGGATCAACTGGGCGCGGTCAAGGCCGGCGCCTTCGATCTCTCGGCCGCTTGTACAGGCTTTATTTACGCAACCAACATGGCCGCGCAGGCCATCCGCAGCGGCTCGATCAAAAATGCGCTCGTTATCGGCTCCGAGGTCTTATCGAGATTTGTAAATTGGAAGGACCGCAATACCTGCATCCTGTTCGGGGATGGCGCAGGTGCGTTCGTTTTGCAGGCCAGCGAAACACCCGGGGGGGTATTGTCAGCGATCATGCGCTCAGACGGCTCGGGCGGCGATCTGCTCTCGATCCCAGGAGGGGGCAGCCGACATCCGATGTCGGAAGCCGCCGTTCATGAGGGCAAACAGTATATTCATATGGATGGCAAGGAAGTATATCGATTCGCGACGCGCGTCATGGCGCAGGCGACAAAAGAAGCGATCGAAGCAGCCGGGCTGACGATCGAAGAAATCCAATGGGTCATCCCTCACCAGGCCAATTTTCGCATTATCCAGGCGGCGGCAAAGGGTTTGAAGTTGCCGATCGAACGCTTTATCATAAATGTGGAGCGCTATGGAAATACCTCCACGGCCTCGATCCCGATCGCCATGGTGGAGGCAGTCCAGAATGGCAAGCTGCAGCCCGGCGACAAGATCGTGATGGTGGGTTTTGGCGGCGGGCTGACCTGGGGCGCGTTGGCCGCGCAGTGGACGGGTCCGCTGCCGGATGGGCATCGTGTCCATCCTCAGCAATATCGCACCTATGCACGGCTGCGATCGGTGCTACGCCGAATTTCTCGGTTCATTGATGGCCTGATCTGGGGTCAAAGCTCCGGAGCATAGCCGGTTCATATTAGTGTGGTAGGATATTAAAGTTACCAGAAAGGAGCATTGAAATGTTTGGACTCCCGCGCGGATTGGAATGGGTGGTCATCCTGATCATAATTCTGCTGCTCTTCGGCCCAGGTCGGATCGGAAAGGTTGCAGGCGAATTGGGCCGCGGCATCCGGTCGTTTCGAGATGGTCTAACCGGAGCGAAAGATGCAAAGCCCGAAGAGACCGAAAAAGAAGAAAACAAATAAAAACATCCCCGCAATTTGCGGGGATGTTTTTTTATACACGAACCTCAAGCTGTTTTATGAAATCATCGGTTGAGGTTACCGGCAGGCGGCAGGTGAAGCCTTCACAAACGTAAACCGTGGTCCTGTTATCAAGCAATGGCCTCTCCGCCAGGAGGGTGGGGGCTTCTTTAAGAGGTGGAAAAGTGGACGCGGCCGCCAGAACATTAGGGCGATATTCCGACCGGAGTTTTTTAAGTACACCTTGAAACGTATCATCCTGTGCTTCTCCCAGGATCGCGATTTGTTTAACTGTTCCCAATGCGAAATCCGCGGCGGACAACCAGCGTGCGAATGATGTTGGGTAGCGCATTGCAGAATTGGCGGCCAATGCCAGGGCGCTCTCGGCAAGATCGCGATATTCTCCGTAATCGGTAAGCGCGGACAATTTCAACAGCGCCTCGGCCGCCAGGGCATTCCCCGAAGGGATTGCATTGTCCTGGATCTCTTTCGGTCTGACGAGCAATTTCTCGCCATCCTCCGGCGTATCGAAAAAGCCGCCGGCTGGATCCTTGAAGCGAGTGACCATCTGATCTGCCAGTTCCTGTGCGGCGCTGAACCATCTGACATTGAAATCCGTCTGATAAAGCTCGAGCAGACCCAGAATGAGAGCGGCGTAGTCTTCCAGAAAAACTTCCTCGGTGGTTCTTCCATTCCTCCAGGCGCGCCGCAATTGTCCGTCCGGGCGGAGTGCAGACAATAAAAAATCCGCACTGCGCCTAGCCACCTCGAGGTACCTGGAATCATTTAAAGCCCGCGCGGCTTCTGCAAATGCCCCCAACATCAAACCGTTCCAGCCGGTAAGGACTTTGTCGTCAGTGCCGGGTCGAACGCGGGGAGCGCGCGCGGCCAGCAGTTTGGAATGAGACTCGCCCAATTTAACAGGAACATCCTCAGGGTCGAGTTTGAAGCGGGCGGCGAGCGACGCGTCATCGAGCGCGCGCTGCAAGATCGTCCTGCCCTCCCAATTGCCCTGTTCGGTGAGTCCGTAAGCCGCCTTGAAAAGTTCGAACTCCGACTCTTCTGAAATATTATTTCGAATCTCATCCAGAGTCCAAACATAATACTTTCCCTCTTCGCCCTCCGAATCAGCATCCAGGGATGAATAGAATCCGCCTTGTGGATGAGTCAGCTCGCGCGTTATGAAATCGAGGGTCTGCTCCACCACGCGCCGAAAAGCGGGCTCGCCCGTGACCTGCCAGGTGTGCAGATAAATCGATGCAAGCAGGGCGTTATCGTACAGCATTTTTTCGAAATGAGGCACGCGCCAGGTGTTGTCGGTGGAATAGCGGGCGAACCCGCCGCCGACCACATCATACATACCGCCACGCGACATGGCGCGCAAGGCATGCGTGACAAGCTTTGTATATTCTTCGCGTTGACCGGGGCCGGCCAAGGCGCGGCGCAGCATGAATTCCAGGCTCATCGGTTGAGGGAATTTGGGCGCGCTGCCCCAGCCGCCATGTGTGCGGTCATATGCCTCCAGCATGGCATCCGCGACCGCCTCCAGAGTTGCCGGTGTAAATGTATCTCCGCTTGCGGAGCCTGCGGCTGTTTGTAATTGCAGATGACCTGTGACCTGCTCGCCGACGCGCAAGATCTCGTCCCGTTCTTCGCGCCAGGCACGCGTGAGACCCTGCAACACATCCTTGAAGGATGGCATGTTATAGCGCGGCACCGGTGGAAAATATGTGCCGGAATAAAACGGCCGAAGGTCAGGCGTCAGGAATACAGACATCGGCCAACCACCTGAACCGGTCATGGCAACCACAGCTTGCATGTAAATGCCATCCAGGTCAGGGCGTTCCTCGCGATCCACTTTGATATTGACAAAGTTCTCATTCATGAACGCGGCGGTCCCGGTATCTTCGAAAGATTCGTGCGCCATCACGTGACACCAATGACAGGCAGCGTACCCGATCGAAAGGAAGATCGGTTTATCTTCATTCTCGGCCTTTTGCAACGCTTCTTTCCCCCAGGGATACCAATCCACGGGGTTATGTGCATGTTGAAGGAGATACGGGGAAGTGGAGGTCGATAATCGATTCATTTGGATCAATTCGAAATTTATTATCGGATTATACTGGAAAGCGATCCAGGGAATTCCGGTCACCATTGTCGAATGCAAAACGGTCCCGCGTAAGCGCGGGACCGTTTTCAATGATCGAATTGGTTGTTAGTTAACGCAGGTTTTGTTGTGAATACCGGTCAGTGCGTTCCACAGGGACTCGGCCATCTGCTCACAGGCAATCTGGGCTTTAGCCTGCTCGATGGGCGAGAGACCTTCCAGCGCGGCCAGGATCTTTTCAGATTCATGCCAGTTGGCCGAATGGATCTCAAAGTACGGTTCCACTTCGGCAGGCAGGGAGTAATGGGATTTCAAGCCTTCCAGCTTGGACTTTGCGGTCGCTGGCTGCTGGGCTTCGAATGCATACATGGCGCCCAGCGCAGCGGCGGGATCCGCAAATAATCTGCGGGCTGTTTCTACGAGGGACTGTGTTTCCGCGATCTGAGGCGCGGCTACTTTGCTGCCCAACGCTGCAGCGAATTTGTCCCACATTTCGGCATGTTCCTGCTCTTCGTGCGCGGTTTCAGCGTCATTCAATGTGTTCCATCCCTCGGACAGGGTTCCGATGAAGGCGCCGTACTCACTGGCATAAACTTTGAGGGCATCCACGGGAAGGGTACCTGCGCTCCAGGCTTGATAAAACGGATGGTTGAGCAGATTCCATTTTTCGAGAATAGGCTCAAGTTGTTTTTTGATTTTCATTATATCGTCCTCCTGATAGTAATTTCATCAATCTTACTCTATTATCGATCAAGCTGACAAGGGAGAATCACATTCTTTATTAATAAACATGATCCGAATGAAGTAGGATTCTTTATTGGATCTTGATCGTAATTTTATAACTGACGACCTGTCCACCCTGCGGCACCACCTGGATGATGTAATCCTGCATGGAAGGCAGAGTCAAGCTGAAATCCACGACGCCGTTTTGTGCGCGGGCATAGGGTTGACCATCGCTGAAACCCCAGATCGTCAGTCCTGCGTCTTCAGGGGCTGTATTTAAGGTGATATCCATCTTCTGGCCGCCCGACGCGCGCACCACATAGGTGACCGCGTAGCCGCCCACGGTTTGACCTTTCAAGACGACTTTATTCTCACCAGCTGGGAATTGGACGCGCGCGCCGATGACCAGGTTCAGCATAAAAAATTCTGCGCTTCCACCGTCGTTGATCTGGAAATAATAATCCTGTGTGGCGGGCAGATTGCCCTGCCAGCTAGCGTCTCCTTGTGAAGCAGGAAGCAGAATGCCTCCATTGGCTCCGAAAATCGACAGATCCAGATCCAGATCTGTCGAGTCCAGCATGGCGATCATGGGCTGATCCTTCAAGGCTCTGACTACGTACGTCACGAACTCGCCGACTTGAACCGTGCCTTGCACTACGCTTTGAGTGGTGCCTGTGTCAAAATTGATGCGGGTCGCGGCCGGTAGATTGGAGGATGTTGGTGGAGGCACCAGGGTGGAGGTGGGAAGTGGGAGCGCGGCGGGCGATTGAGTTGGGCTGGCAGGTGGTGTCAGGGCTTGGAGAGTGGCGGCGACCATCGTTGAGACCGAGTCGAACGAAGGGGTGGGTGTTCCCAAGGCGGAACACGCCAGCATCGCTAATACGAGAATTACAACAGCGCATTGTCCGGTAGTAAAGATTGTGGATCTCATTCTTTCTCCTTATTCAAACCGGTTGCATAACTCGGCCTGTACGGCCTGTCTATCACCTCGAGGTACAATCCGCCCCATGCTGAAAACTTATATATCTGGTTGGGGACCCGCCATAATGATCATGGCGTTCATTTTTGCGTTGTCTTCACGTTCTTCCAATGAATTGCCTGATTTCGGCAGTTGGGATTACCTGGTGAAGAAGGGCGGGCATATGCTGGGGTACGGGCTGCTGGCTTTGACGTACTGGCGGGGTTTTAAAATGCACGGCGGCCGGAAATGGCTGGCATGGGCATTAGCAGTCTGCTATGCGATAACGGACGAAGTCCATCAGGGTTATGTTCCCGGCCGACATTCGGACTTTTTGGACGTATTATTATTTGACAATTCGGGGGCGATGCTGGCGTTATATTTATGGGACCGTTTCGAAATCAAGCCCGGCCGATTCCAAGGGATCGATTCCTGATATTACTCGAACTCGATCTCGATCTGCTCGTCATCGCCCCACTCGTCCGCCATTTGGATCTCAATATCACCAAATAAATTTTCCTGCACCACGTCCACGCGATAACGTTTGATCAATTCCAGCAAGGCCAGAAAGGTTACCACCACCTCGAGCCGGGTGGCTTTATCGCCCAGCAAGCCCCGGAAGCTGGCGTGCTGGATTCGTTTAAGTGTCTTCGAGATCAGATCGATCTTTTCACGGATGGTAATGCGCGGCGGCGCGATGACCGTGCCGAGGGATTGTTTATCCTGCTCGCGGGCAAAAACCCTTTCCGCCGCAGTCACCAACCTGGCAAGGGTCAGGTCCGATAGATCGAGCCGGGCTTCCACCTTCGGAGGCGGCGCGACCCGCAAATAGGTCCGCAGACCCTGTTCCTGCCTGTCGGAGAGCAAGCCCCCGATCTCTTTAAAACGTTTATAAAGCCTCAATTGTTCGATCAGTGTCTGGCCCACGTCCTCCTCACCCGGATCACGGACGATCGGGCGCGGCAACAATGCTTCGGATTTGATGAGCACCAGCTTGGTGGCGATCACCAGGAAAGCGGAGATTTCCTCGGGGTGGGTTTCTTCCAAACCGTTCAGGTAGTTCAGATATTGATCGGTGACCTGAGCCAGTGACACAGCGGTTATTTCCAATTCCGCGTGCTCGATCAAATTAAGCAACAAGTCCATCGGCCCTTCGTACACGGGAATTTGGACTTTGTAACCGCTGTTTTTGTGACCTAAAATGTTATCCATCCGGCTTAAATTATATCAGGGTCCAAACTTGATATAATCATCCCATGTCAGGAAAACTAAGTCATTTGGACGATCAAGGCCGCGTGCGCATGGTGGACGTGAGCGCCAAGCCCGAAACCGAGCGGATGGCGATCGCACGCGGTGAGGTCCATATGTTGAAAACGACTTTGGAACTGATCCGCGCCGGGGATATGAAAAAAGGGGATGTGTTGACGGTAGCAAAGATTGCCGGTATTACCGCCTCCAAACGGACCTCGGACCTGATCCCGTTATCTCATCCGCTTCCGCTCACCCAGGTGGACGTGGATCTCAGCCTGGACGACTCCCTGCCCGGCGTGGTGATCACTGCCACGGTCAAGACCATAGGCAAGACCGGTGTCGAGATGGAAGCCCTCACCGCCGTTTCCGTGGCCGCACTGACGGTTTACGATATGGCCAAGGCGGCCGAGAAAACCATGCGCATCCAGAATATCCGCTTGATCGAAAAACACGGCGGCCAGTCAGGCGATGTGGTCAATGAATAAGATAAAAGTGTTATTTTTCGCCACGCTGCGTGACCGCGCCGGAGCCCGATCTGTGGAGATGGACCTTTCCAACGAAATCACCGTGCGCGGGCTAAAAGATCGACTCGCCACAGAGTACCCAAACCTGGGCGAATCCATGAACTCAGCGCTCGTCGCTATTAATCAAGAATACGCGTTTGACGAGGCGGTTATTCCACCGTCCGCCGAGATCGCGATCTTTCCTCCGGTTTCAGGTGGTTGACCATAGACGTTGTACCTTAGACGTTGGACCTTAGACGTTAGACCTTAGACGTTAGACCATAGAGGTTAATCCGGGCTTCCAGATTTCACTCTTCGAAAAACACTACGTTGAGCTTTCAACTTTGAACCTTCCAACCATCTTTTCCATTACCGAAAACGAAATCGACCTGGATGCCCTCCTGGCACAGATCACACTCGAATCCACCGGCGCAGCCGCGATCTTTACCGGTGTTGTGCGCGGGCTTACCTCCCGGGATGACCCGCATCAGACAGCCTACCTCGAATACGAAGCCTACATTCCCATGGCCGAAGCCAAAATGAAACAGGTGGCAGATGAG
>CAYUUJ010000080.1:0-7799 GCA_964447845.1 uncultured Anaerolineaceae bacterium | reverse complement strand
CGATTGGATGATCGTTTCGATCAATGTCTGGGGAGCGAAGTCACCTGTACCGATACGAATAGCAATACCCACGGCAGCCAGAGATGCCAGCACGATGAAGACGATCTTCAACACCAACGCAAAAGTTGGAAAGAGCTTTGGTCCGATCAGGTACCGGGTCGGCAGGTAGGAGGCAGCCAATTTTTCCGGATCCCCAAGCTCCTTGAGCACGTCGTTAACCATTTCGTCATCAGCGGGCCGGCCGGCTTGCTGACTGCGCTCGTCGAGCATGTCCTCGATCAGGGAGCGGATCTCCGCTTCGATATCGGGACGTTGCTTCGCGGGTAAGTGCTTCCCAACAGCGTGTGCGTAACTTTCGATTAGATTCATCAGATTCTCCTTATTGGGCGAACATTTTCTTCATCATGGCTACAATGCCTGCCCATTCTTCTTTTAACTGCCCAAGGACCTTCGTGCCCTCGGGGCTGGTGACGTAATATCGGCGCGGCCGCTCACCCTCCACCCTCCAGCTGGATCGCAATAACCCCTGGGACTCAAGCCGCCTCAGCAATGGATAAAGAGTGCCCTGGTCGATCTCCAGCCCCTTGCCGCTCAGGCGTTTCATCAGGGAGTACCCGTACTGTTCTTCCTGCAAGAGACTGAGCACGGCCAGCACGATCACGCCGCGTCGCAGTTCCAGGGTGACATTTTCGAGCGCTTCGCTTTTTGCCATATCTTATCCTTTCCCGCAGTATACTATGTGATAAACAGTATGTCAAGGGTTGTGAACGCCCGCTCGTCCCGGATGCTCGTAAAAACAGGTATGATAAAATGATCAGGATTTCGCAGAGGCCGTCGGGGGAGCAGGAACCTCTGTGCAGATTCATTTGTGGAGTTCAACATATGCCTCGTAGAAGTCTGACGCGTCTCTATCGAGACGAGTTTTCCGGTTATTCGCTTGCCAAATTCCGGCAGGACCTGCTGGCTGGGTTCACAGTGGCGGCAGTTGCGTTGCCGCTGGCCCTGGCATTTGGCGTTGCCTCCGGGGCTACAGCCGCCGCAGGACTCGTTACCGCGATCCTGGCCGGCATCATCATCGGTTTGCTTTCGGGTGCGCCTTATCAGATTAGCGGACCCACCGGCGCAATGAGTGCAGTGTTAATTGTGCTCGCCAGCCGCCATGGTCTGCAGGGTATTTGGATGGCAAGCCTGTTTTCGGGCGCCTTGCTAATGGTGATCGGCCTGATGCGCCTTGGGCGGTTTATCGCATTTATCCCGTCCGCAGTGATGAGTGGTTTTACATCGGGAATCGCCCTTATTATCCTAGTCGGCCAGATCGATAACTTTCTGGGCGTGGAAACGGAAATTGCCGAATCGACTGCATTCAAGTTCATCCATTATTTCCGCGGCGGCTTCATTCCCGACTGGCACGCGGTCGTTCTTGGATCGATCGTCGTTGGGACGATGGTCTTCTGGTCGGGGAAATGGAACGCACGCTTTCCAGCCTCCTTGCTGGGAATCATCATCGCGACGTCTATCAACTGGGCTTCGAACTGGCCCGTCAAGGTGATCGGTAGCATCCCTCAAACGCTTATGCTGGCGGATCGTTTGACACTTACCAATATACCTTGGGGGGATATTTCCGAATTGATGATTCCCATATTTACCATTACTGCCCTGGGCGCTGTGGAAAGCCTTCTGGCTGGCGCGGTCGGCTCGAACATGACGGGTGTGCGTCTGCAGGCCAACCAGGAGCTGATTGCCCAGGGAGTGGGGAATATGCTCATCCCGTTCTTTGGCGGAGTGCCTGCCACGGCAGCTATTGCCCGTTCGAGCGTCGGGATCAAATCTGGCGGGCAGACGCGCCTGGTGAGCATCATCCATGCGATCGGATTGCTGCTTTCGATGTTCCTCCTGGCACCCGTCATGGCGCGCATCCCGCTGCCTGCCCTGGCGGGCGTATTAATGGTCACTGCAGTGCGCATGAACGAGTGGGGCACCATCCGCTTTATGTTTGGCCGCTTCTTTAAGACAGACATGATCGCCTTCACCGTGACCATGCTTGCAACCGTGATCCTCGATCTGACACAGGCGATTCTGATTGGCACGTTCCTGGCAGGCGCGGTATTCCTCAACCGGATCGCCAGCATCGAGATCGACGTGCAGGATGTGGATATCGACAAGCTGCGCCGCAAAGGGATTGATACAGCCGGCAAATGCCAACATGTGCGCGTGGGGTTTTTGACCGGTCCGCTCTTTTTTGCGGCCACGGGTCAATTCAATGAAGCCTTTGGGCAACTGGGCGATACGCACGCCTTGATCCTGTCCATGCGCGGCGTGCCGTTGATCGATACGGCGGGACTGGAGGCGATCCATCGTCTGCATGAGCGTTTACATCAAAAAGGTGGGGGGCTGATGTTTGCAGGTGTGCCCGACGGGGTGCGGAAGATGATGCAGCGCGGCGGACTCGTTGATCAGATCGGGGAGGAAAATTTCTTTTGGAGCAGCGACCAGGCCATCGTCGAGGCCGAGAGGCGAGGCTGCAGGTTTTGCGCTTGAGAAACGTTACTGGACAGAACCGTCCCCGTGTCCTATACTTGATTTATTCCCTCGTTGGAGGATTTTTTAATGGATTTTCATAATACCGATGACGCCGTCACCCGCCGCATCCGTGCGATGAACGAGCGTGTCAAATTTCTTCAGGACAAAGATCTTTATTTTTATAACCAGGCAATCGAAGAGATCCGCGGCGGGGCGAAGGTGCTGGTGCGCGGCCGCGAGATGGGCATGTATGCCTCCTACAGTTATCTTGGGCTGGTGGGGCATGCGCGCATCAATCAAGCCGCCAAAAAGGCCGTGGATAAATTCGGCACCGGGACCAACGGCGTTCGCACGCTGGCCGGCACGCTGACCATCCACGACGAACTCGAAGAGACCATCTCGAATTTCAAACATACCGAAGCAGCCATCACCTATTCATCGGGGTATGCCACCAACTTGAGCGTGATCTCGACCCTGATGGGGCGCGGTGACTACATCTTTTCCGACAAACTCAACCATGCCTCGATCGTGGACGGCTGTATCATGTCCGGCGCCGAATTTCGCCGCTTCAAGCACAATGACATGCAAGACCTTGAAAATCGTCTCAAGAACGTGCCGGAAGGCGTATCCAAGATGGTGATCGCCGACTCGGTCTTCAGCATGGACGGCGACATCCTCGATATGCCGAAAGTGGTGGAACTGACCAAAAAATACAACGCCTGGTTGATGATCGACGAAGCGCACTCGCTGGGTGTGCTCGGCAAGACCGGCCGCGGCATCGAGGAATATTTCGGCCTTGGGGATGTGATCGACATCAAGATGGGCACACTCAGCAAAACCATCCCTTCCGTGGGTGGCTATGTGGCGGCCAGGAAAGAGATCATCACGTATCTGCGCCACGCCAGCCGGGCTTATATCTTCTCGGCAGCATTGCCGCCGGGTCAGGCCGCCGCAGCCAACGAGGCGTTTAAAGTAATCCTGGATGAGCCGTGGCGCGTGGAAAAGCTGGATCAAAACACGAAAATATTCATCAATGGGCTCAAAGGCATGGGATTCGATACCATGTTGACCGAGACCGCCATCGTCCCCGTCCTGTGCGGCACCGACGAGGCAGCCTTCGCCATGACGCGCGAAGCCCAGCACAAGGATGTATTCGTACTGCCTGTGGTTTCACCCGCCGTACCCGAAGGGCTGGCGCGGCTGCGGGCCACCGTCACCGCCGCGCATGAACCGTCTGACATTGAACACGCCATGGAAGTGATCGGTGAAGCCGGCAAAAAACTTGGGGTTATATCCTAGTCGGTTTGCGCGCCTTTCTTTATAACTTTTTTGTACACGGATTTCGCGGATCCTGCGGCGGAAAAAGAACGGGTCTCTTTAATGGTTTTCCGTGAACTCCGTGTTATCCGTATACAAAAAACCCTCCACCGGCTCCCTCGGAGATGATGACGAATAATGGGGCGCTCTTGTGCGGGGCGACTCGAACGAAGACGGGCCGTCATAGCTGGATGGCCCGCTCGTTTTATGGACAGGAGATAACACCATGAAATGGCAATGGAAACTGGGGCGCTTTCTTGGCATCGATGTGTATGTGCATGCCACATTCCTGCTGCTGCTCGGTTGGATCGGATACAGCTACTGGCTTGAGTTCCATGAATGGTCCCAGGTGCTTAAAGGGCTGCTCTTCATCCTGGCTTTATTTGCCTGCGTGGTTTTGCATGAATACGGACACGCCTTGACTGCCCGTAAATACAATATCAAAACACGCGATATCACGCTCTACCCGATCGGCGGGGTGGCGCGCCTGGAACGCATGCCGGACCGGCCGATCGAGGAGCTGTGGGTGGCTTTGGCAGGACCGGCCGTCAATGTGGTCATCTCGATCATTCTGATCGCGTATCTTTCCCTGACTGACGGCCTATCCCAGTTACAGAATCTGACCGTCGCCTCGGGCGATTTCCTGGTCCGTCTGACGATCGTCAATATCTATCTGGTATTGTTCAATCTGATCCCCGCTTTCCCGATGGACGGAGGCCGGGTATTGCGCGCCTTATTAGCGATGAAACTGGAATATGTGCGCGCCACGCAGATCGCGGCCACCATCGGCCAGGGCTTGGCCCTGTTGTTCGGTTTTGTTGGTCTTTTTTCCAACCCGTTCCTGGTCTTCATTGCATTTTTTGTCTGGATCGGCGCTTCGCAAGAGGCCAGCATGGTTCAGATGAAGGACACGCTTAGCGGTATTCCCGTCGGCCGTGCCATGATCACCAATTTCGAAAAGGTTTCTCCCGCCGATACACTTACGCGGGTGGTTGAGTTGATCCTCTCCGGCGTGCAGCAGGATTTCCCGGTGACCGATGCGGACGGACATTTGCTCGGCATCCTGACCCGGGACGCATTCATCTCGGCGCTCTCCAAAGAGGGAAAAGACGCGCGCGTGTCGGACGTGATGCGCAAAGACCTGCCGCAGGTCGATTCCCACGAAATGATCGAGACGGCTTTGATTCGTTTGCAGGAATCGGGCTTGAAAACCCTGCCTGTGGTGCATACCGATCAATTGGTGGGCTTGATCACGTCCGAGAACATCACCGAGCTGATCATGATCCGTTCCGCCCTGCGGACCTCAAAAGGCGCCAGCGGTGCCCGGTAGGTTTCAATCGAAGAATTGTTGGATAAAAACCTGCCACAGATGAACACAGATAAAAAGGATCGAAGACGGATCGAGCTCGTTTTTCATCTAAACCGTATGGTTCATCTGCGTTCATCTGTGGTTAATACTTTTTTCTAACTTTATAGATTCATAACCGCCAAATCAGGCTGAGTGCGATCAACCACATCACGCATCCGATCAGCACATCCAGCACGCGCCAGGTGACGGGTTTCCGGAAGAGCGGGGTCAGCAGAGACGCGCCGTACGCCAGACCGAAGAACCAGAACAGGGAGGCAATCGACGCGCCAAGAATGAAACCCGGCCGTTCGGTTGCCGGGTGACGCGCGCCCAACCCGCCCAGGAGGATCACAGTATCCAGATAAACGTGCGGGTTCAAAAGACTGAACGCCAGCACAGCCAAAACAGTGCCGCGCAAGGTGCTCCCCTGTTTATCAGCATAATTTTCTGTTTCCAGGCTTTTCGGATTAAGCGCGTTTCGAAATGATCGCAGTCCATAACTGAACAAAAAGATCACGCCACCCCATGTCATGACCGTCAACAAGGCCGGCGCGGCTTCGATTATTGCGCCGAGGCCCGCCACGCCCAGCGTAATGAGCGTCACATCGCAAATGAAGCAGATCAGGGCGGTAATGAAAACATGCCGGCGAAGCAGGCCTTGCCGCAGGACGAAGGCATTTTGTGCGCCGATCGCAATGATCAAGGTAGCGCCCAGGCCGAATCCTTCCAGGAAGGGGGAAGCTTGCATATCGATCAATCCGCGGATGCTTTCGCATCGACGAGCGTATCCCCCTCGGCTTTGTGCGGATCCACTTTGAAGACTTTGAATCCCCATTGAACGGTGGGGCCGATCAGTACCGCGATCACAGCTGTGCCGATGCCTGCCGGACCTCCGAGCGCCCAGCCCACCAGAAATACGCTTATTTCGATGACGCCGCGCGCCAACCGCAGGCTCAACTTCGTCGTCCGGTGAACCGCCAGCATCAAGCTATCGCGCGGTCCTGCGCCGGCTTTGACGCCGATATAGATTGCGCTGGCGAGTCCCTGAGTTAGAACGGAGGCCAGAAGCATGCCGATCTGGAGCGCCAGGTTCGTTTCAATGGATGGGATCATCCACAAAAAAAGATCCTCCCATGGACCGATGCTTAAGATGTTTCCCAGCGTGCCCCATCCGACTTGTTCGCGCAGCAGCATGGCGATCACCAATACGGTAAAGCCGACCAGCACAGTCAGTGTGCCCGGCGTCCAGCCCGTGATCTGTGCCAGGGCGACATCCAACACCGACCAGGAGCCGGTACCCAGGTTGGCGCGGATCATGAGCGCGATGGATAGCCCGAACAGGGCAAACCCGATTTGAATGACGATAAAGTCTTTTGGAAAAGTCTTCCAACGAATCTGTTTCAGCATGCCGCGCCTTTGCTTCCGGCGGTGATAATACCATGTTGTGTTAGACTCCCAGCGTGCCCCAACCTTATGAGATTCAACGCGATCAATTTACGATCAGCACCGATAAAACCCGCCTGGATATCGATGCGATCTGCGATTTTCTGACGCGCGCCTACTGGGCCAAAGGACGCCCGCGCGAACGCACCGAACGCGCCCTGGAGAATTCACTGGTCTTCGGACTGTACGATGGTGCCCGGCAGATCGGCCTGGCGCGCGTCGTCAGCGATTACGCCATCTTTGCATATTTATGCGATGTGATTATTCACGAGGACTACCGGGCCAACGGTCTCGGCAGATGGCTGGTCGAATCGGTGATGGCTCACCCTGATCTGCAGGGACTGCGGCGTTGGACGCTCGCCACGCGCGACGCGCATGAGCTGTATCGGCGATACGGTTGGAATCCGCTCAATGATCCGGAGGGTTGGATGGAGATCTTGAAGCCATTCTCTGGGGAAGAGCGCGGGTAAAACAAAAGAAAAAACAAAAAGCAAAAGAGCAAAAGACAAATGAGCAAAAAAGCAATTAAGCAAAAAAGCAAACAACAAAACTAAGAAACTAAGAATCTAAAAACAAAAAACCTCAGAGACGCGGAGCCGCGGAGAGAAATAAGAACCTTCGCGCCTTCGCGTCTTCGCGTTAAAGTCCTTGTTTAATCGGTGGAGGCAGAAAGACGGGCGCCTTTGACCGGTTTATTTTTTAAGAACAGGATCAGGTTTAATAAAGTCAAACGCCAACGCAGGCCGAGCCAGGTGCGGGCGGCGTGCTGGCCCTCCGAGCGGCTGGCAGAGCGCGGCGAAAAGAGACTTTGTGTGTACAGTTCGGTCAAGGTTTTAACTTGGGCCGAGGCGGGGGTCAGCAACCAGCCGTTCAGGCGACTCTGCTCCTGTAGCCTGGACAATATTGCAGATAGCGCGGCAGCGTACTCGTAGGCGGTCTGGCTGGGAGGCGGAGACCCGCTCAAGGGTCGCGCGGCGCGGCGCAGACGTCGGTACAGGCGTCCGATCAGCTCGACGGGTTCGTACCGGTTCAGGCGCAGAGACTCCGTCCCGATCCACAAGACATAAAGAAGTGCCAGGATGGCGGCCGGTCTCCAAAGGACGTTCAGCGCGCGTGTGAACAGCACCGGGATCTGTGACCAATTAATTGGATCAGCCGGGGCGGGTGTAAA
>CAYUUJ010000079.1:0-7824 GCA_964447845.1 uncultured Anaerolineaceae bacterium | reverse complement strand
GGGCGGGCTAAGCCCGCCCGGAAGCGTTAACTTTTAGATAAAAAGAGACGGCCTCGCGGGCCGTCTCTTTTTATTATCCTGCTTCAAGGCGGGCTTAGCCTGCGACTTCGTCAACGCGCCAGATACGAATTCTTATGTTGCTCCAAGGGGATCTACCGCTGCGCGGCACACGTGTGATCCCCGTCGGCGGTCGCAGACCACCTCGGAGCAAGAGCTGGGTCGCAGCCGCGGCTGCCTCTTTTTTTAATCCACAAAACGATATTTAAGTAACGTCCAGACCGCCTCGAACGCATCCCGCAGTTTGATCTTTTTCCCCTCCGAGTAATCGCGCGGGTTGAAGGAGATCGCCACTTCGTAGATGCGAAAATGACGCTTGAGTACTTTGGCGGTGAATTCAGGTTCGAAATCAAAGCGCCGGGCATGCAGAGGCATGCCATCCACAACCTTACGACGGAAAACTTTGTACCCGGTCTCCATATCGCTCAGGATCGTGTTGTAGAGTACATTGGTCATGAAGGTCAGCATGTAGTTGGCGATCATATGCCAGAACATCACCACCCGCCGGGGTCCGCCCAGGAAGCGCGAACCATACACCACGTCCGCGATGCCCTCCTCGAGGGGTTTGAGCAGCATTGGATAGTCGCGAGGATCGTACTCCAGGTCGGCATCCTGTATGAGCAGCACGTCTCCCGTGGCGGCATCCAGGCCTGTGCGGACCGCCGCACCCTTGCCTTGATTCTTCGCATGCAGGATCACACGCACCTTGCTCTTGCCATCCAGTTTCGCCAGGATGTCGCGAGTGCCGTCCTGGGAGCCGTCGTCCACCACAACGATCTCCGAGACCAGTTTGGTGGCTTTGACCCGCTTTAAGATCTCCTGAATGCTTTCAACTTCATTGTAAACAGGGATAATGACGGATAGTTTCATGGTGGAAGGATTATAAACGATAGCGGAAGAAGATTAAAATTGAAGGAAGTGGCAGTACAAGGTACTGCAGTAAAGTTTCTAGAGGATTAGATTTCTTAGAAGTAGCAGTATAATACCTTCGTTCGGAGAATTTATCCATAATTCTCACCCCGATGGGGGTGGGAGGCATCAGCATGACCAGACCACCAACAACAGGATCCCTTACAGTCGCCTCAGGCACATTTCTTCCGCCTCAGGTCACCAGCCTGGACGATACCGGGCTTTCTCCGCTATGGCTGCAAGACCTGGCGCTGAAAGTCATGTATTTCCGCGGTTATCTGACCGGTCTAAAGATCGCCGAGGAGATCACATTACCCTTTGCGGGGGTGACAGACCAACTCCTCATGGCGCTCAAGACCGATAAGTTGATCGAGATCAAGTCCTCGCAGGGTGGTTTGGGTGAAGGCGCCTATACCTACGGCATTACCGGAGCCGGCATCATCCGCGCTCGCGAAGCGCTTGAGCGCAGTCAATATGCAGGTCCGGCGCCCGTCCCGTTTGAAGTTTACAGCGAGGCCATCCGCCGCCAAAAGAGTGGCCGCCTGACCGTGACGGCTCGCACCATGCGGCAGATCCTGTCCCAATTGGTCATTTCTGAATCCACCTTCCAGCGGCTGGGCCCTGCTCTCAATTCGGGCTCCTCCATATTTATGTACGGCCCGCCTGGAAATGGCAAAACCAGTATCGCACGCGCCTTCGGCAACCTGGTCCTCAGCCAGGATATGTTCATCCCCTACGCGCTGTATCTGGATGGACAGGTGGTGAAGGTCTACGACGCGGTCAGCCACAAACTGGCTCCCGAGTCCGGCGGCAACGGCGACGGCTCGACCGGAAACCTACGCGCTAATACACGCCGGGACCCGCGCTGGGTGCGCATTCGACGCCCGTTCATCGTCGTCGGCGGAGAGTTGACCCTCGAAGGTCTCGACCTCGTCTATGACGATACGCATAAATTTTATGAAGCCCCCTTCCAGGTCAAGGCCAATGGCGGCATCCTGTTGATCGATGACTTCGGTCGCCAGATGGTGCGCCCGCGCGATCTATTGAATCGCTGGATCGTTCCGCTCGAAAACCGCGTCGATTATCTTACATTGCACAACGGCCGCAAAGTGGAAGTTCCATTCGATGTGCTGGCTGTATTCTCCACCAACCTGCCGCCGAAAGACCTGGTGGATGAAGCCTTCCTGCGCCGTCTGCGCCACAAGGTGGAGATCGGCGATCCGTCCTATGAAGATTACCGGGAAATTTTCCGCCGCGTGTCGGCCGATAAAAAGATCGAGTATAACGATCAGGGACTCGCATACCTGCTGCAGGAATGGTATATCAAGCGCAACCGAAAGCTGCGCGCCTCGCATCCACGCGACCTGTGTGACCAGATCATCGATATTTCGTCTTACCTTTCAGTTCAACCGACGATGACGCGCGAGATGATCGATCGTGCCGCGCAAGCTTATTTCGTAGAACTATAACCGCCGCGCGCCGGTCCTCGGCTTGTCTCCATGCTTGACCGTTTTCCACGCCCAGTGCTTTTCGCCCATCGCGGCGCCTGCGCCCACGCGCCGGAAAATACCCTGCCCGCCTTTGAGCTGGCCCTGCGGCAGGGCGCGGACGGTGTGGAATTGGATGCCAAACTCAGCGCGGATGGACAGGTGGTGGTCATCCATGACGCGACCGTTGACCGCACCACGGACGGCCACGGCCGGGTGCGCGACCTGTCCCTGGCTCAATTGCGGGAGCTCGACGCAGGCAGTTTCTTTTCAGAGAAGTTTCGCGGGGTAAAAATACCGGCGCTCGAGGAAGTTTTCGAAACGATCGGTACACAGGCTCTGATCAATGTCGAGTTGACGAATTATTCAACGCCTCGCGATCAGTTGGTGGAAAAAGTTTGTCAGTTGGTCCGGAAACATAATATGCAACAACGTGTTTTATTCTCATCCTTTTTAATGTCCAATCTCAAGCAGGCTGCCAGGTTCCTGCCGGAGGTTCCGCGCGGCCTCCTGGCTCTGAGCGGGTGGATGGGTGCCTGGGCGCGCTCTTTCGGATTTATGTTGGGCGATTATCAAGCATTGCATGCGCACATCCGCGATGTCGACCTGAATCAGGTGAAGCGTGTACACCGGCTCAACCGCCGCCTTCATGTTTGGACTGCCAACCAGCTCGAAGACGTACAGCGCCTGGCCGGCTGGGATGTGGATGGCATCTTTACCGATGATCCGCAGATGGCTGCGCGCGGGTTGGGGAGGGGCCGGTGATCCCGTTCGAATGGCTGGACCAGGCCCGGGGGCGGATCGAAGCGCATATCCGTCGCACGCCGCTTACTTATGACGCGCGACGAATGATCCATATCAAATGGGAAAATCATCAAATCACCGGTTCGTTCAAAGCGCGCGGCGCGTTCAACAAGGTCCTGTCGTTGGAAGCGTGGGAGCGCGAGGCTGGACTGGTGGCAGTCTCAGCTGGGAATCATGGACAAGGTGTAGCATTGGCCGCACAGATGAGCGGAACAAACGTGGAAGTTTTCGTGCCAGAGGGCGCGGTGATCAATAAAGTGGAAGCCATGCGTAGACTGGGTGCGGATGTACATTTCGTCGCTGGCGGATACACCGAGGCAGAGGCAGCCGGCCATGCGTACGCGCTTGAAAATCAGAAGACCTGGATCTCGCCATATAACGATGGACAAGTCATCGCCGGGCAAGGGACAATTGCACTGGAGGTTCTGGCGGACATGCCGGCGGGCGTCCAGACCTGGGTGGTACCGGTTGGTGGCGGCGGCCTGATCTCTGGGATCGGCGCGGCTCTGCGGAATATTTCTCCACGACCGCGTTTGATCGGGGTGCAAAGCGAGGCTTCGGCATTCGCATACAATCTTTTCCGGCGCGGCACACAAGAGGGTGTGCAGGATCTGCCGACGCTTGGTGACGGTCTATCCGGCGCAGTGGAGGAAGATTCTGTGACGATCCCGATGATGCGCGAATTTGTGGATGATATGTTGCTGGTTTCAGAGGAACAGATCGCGCAGGCGATCGCGTTCGCCTGGTACGAATACGGCGAGAAGATCGAAGGCTCCAGCGCGGTGACTTTGGCCGCGCTCGCATCCGATTTGCTTGATCAACGTCCTGCGCTGGCAGTGATCACGGGTGGGAATATCCAACCCGAGGTACATGCAGAGATCCTGGCGCGCTACGCGGAGAAGTCATGGGTTTGAAGCGAGCGCTGGATGTTTTTCTCACCCTGAGCCTGATCCTAACATTGCTTGCGCCGTCATTTGGCGTACGAGCGCAAGAATCTTCTTCACCTCAGACCCAAATTTCTCAGTTATTTGAGTCCATGACTCCCGAGGAACGTATCGGGCAGTTATTCCTGGTTACATTTCGTGGCCGGGATTCCGAGACGGAATCTGTGATCTATGATCTGATCACAAATTATCACATTGGCGGTGTTGTCTTGCTGGCCGGCAATGATAATTTTGCCGGCGCCCCCGGAACACTAACAGAAGCCCACAATCTGATCGAAACGATGCAGCGGATCGAATGGCTCAGCTCTCTTTCACCGGAGGTTGACCCGGTCGCTGGCGAGGAAACCGAACGAGAATACGTGCCGCTCTTCATCGGCATCTCCCAGGAGGGCAATGGTTATCCGACGGACCAGATCTTAAGCGGGATGACTCCCTTGCCCGGTGAGATGGCCATCGGCGCCACCTGGGATCCGGATCTGGCCCGTCAGGTGGGCGGTGTATTGGGCCAGGAACTCTCCGCCCTTGGATTTAATCTCTACTTCGGACCCTCTTTGGATGTATTGGAAATACCCAACTCAGCCGCCGGCGATCTGGGCACGCGCGTCTTTGGAGGCGATCCGTATTGGGTCGGTGAAATGGGACGTGCCTATATCGCCGGTCTGCATGCGGGTAGCCAGGGCCAATTGGTGGTGGTCGCCAAGCATTTCCCCGGGCGCGGCGGATCGGATCGCCTTCCCGAACAGGAGGTCGCCACCATCCGGAAATCGCTCGAACAGCTGAAGCAGATCGAGTTGGCGCCGTTCTTCGCCGTTACCGGAAATGCGCCTTCTGCTGAGTCAACGGTGGACGGCTTGCTCTTATCGCATATCCGGTATCAAGGATTTCAAGGTAATATCCGCGCCACAACCCGGCCGGTCAGTTTTGATCCGCAGGCTTTATCGCAAATTCTCGGTCTGGAACAGTTTTCCGGCTGGCGGCAGAACGGCGGCCTGATCATCAGCGACGATCTCGGGACGCGTGCCGTTCGGGATTTTTATGCTCAAGGCGGCCAGACATTTTCTCCACGCCTGACGGCTCGCGATGCGCTCTTAGCCGGTAACGACCTGCTTTATCTCGGCCAGGCGCTTTCCACCGAATCGGCGGATGCCTACCAGACCACCCTTCAGATCCTGCAGTTCTTTAATCAGAAATACAGCGAAGACCCCGCATTTGCCCAACGTGTGGATGAAGCTGTTATGCGCATCCTGACAGCCAAGCAACGGCTGTATGGAAATTTTATCCTTTCACGGGTACTGACCAATGAACAGGAAATGGAAGCCATCGGACAATCCACCAACGTTTCCTTCGAAGTGGCGCGTCGCTCTGCCACGCTGATCAGTCCGAATGCACAGGATTTGGCGGCAGTCATGCCGGTGCCACCTCAAGTGCGCGAACGCCTGGTTTTTATCACCGATACAAGTCCGATCAAACAATGCAGCACCTGTTCGGAACAAGCTTCGATCCGGATGGAAGCGCTGCAGGAGGCGGTCCTGCGCCTGTATGGGCCGGAAGCTGATAACCAGGCCTCCACCTTCCGGGTTTCTTCCTATTCATTCGAGCATCTTCAACAAATGCTGGATAACCAAAGCCCGCCCTATATCGAAACGGATCTGGCGCGCGCAGATTGGGTCATCATTTCGATGTCGGATGCCAACCTGGGTCAACCGCACCTGATCAGCCAATTCCTTGCCGAACGCCAGGAATTGCTGCGTGACCGGAAGGTGATCCTCTTCTCGTTCAGCGCTCCCTACTATATGGATGCGACCGATATTTCCAAGCTGACGGCGTATTACGCGCTGTATAGCAAGCAGCCTCCATTTATCGATGTAGCGGCCCGCCTGCTTTTCCAGGAGCTCACGCCTCTGGGTGCTTCTCCGGTTTCCGTTGCCGGCGTGGGCTACGACTTGATCTTCGCGATGTCCCCCGATCCCAATCAGATCATTTCGCTCTTTCTGGACCTGCAGCCTGTTCCCACGCCCGAGGGAGAGCAGGTCACTGCTGAGCCGACCGCCGTGCCTCTCTTCCAGATCGGCGATACGATCGCGGTACGCACCGGCATGATCCATGACTTCAACGGCCGCCCGGTGCCGGACGGGACGGTGGTGCAATTCTCGATGACGCTCACAGGTGAGGGAGGCGGCATCCTTCAGCAAGTGGATGCCGTGACTTCCGCGGGCATCGCGCGCGCCGCATTCGGCCTGGATAAGACGGGTTTGTTGGAGATCCGGGCCAGCAGTGAGCCGGCGGTCATCTCGGAAGTACTGCAGATGGATATTTCGAGCAGCGGTGCAGCGGTCACGGTGGTTGTGCCAATATTGACCACAACCATTCTTCCCACACCCGGCGTGCAGACATTGGATCAACAGGATGAATTTGTCAGCGCGGATGGGTATCCGCGCTTCAACGCGTGGCTCCTGGCGGTCCTGCTTCTGGCCGTCGGCACCTGGCTTACATATTGGACAATCATCCGATTGAGCGGTATGCGTGAAGGAATCCGCTGGTCATTGGCTGTTTTATTGGGCGGTTTATTGGGATACAACTATCTTGCGCTGGGTCTACCAGGCAGTCTCGCCTGGTCGTTGGAGAATGGAATTTTGGCTGTGTTTTCGATTACATTTCTGGGACAGATGCTCGGCCTGGCGGCGGCCTGGTTATGGCATCAGCGCGCCAAGCCGAAAACAGCATAAGTACGGTTCATAAAAAAAGACGGGCAGATTGCCCGTCTTTTTTCTTTCTATCAGCGCACGATCGTGGCGAACAAGCTAAGGACCAACAAACCGATCGCCGCCCACACCAGGCGGTTCTCCGGCGGCGCCAAAGTGAACTCCCACGCAGAACGATATGTGGGTCGCTTTGGCAGAGGCCCGGTACCGAACTCGCTGTGACCGAAGAGCACTTCTGAAAACGCCTTGATCGACTCGGGCCGCTCGTCCGGGTGGAGTGACATGGCCCACGTCACGCCTCGTTCCGTGCGCAGGCTGACAGCCGGGTTGATCTGTCGGATCGGCACCAGGCTGTTGGGCTGGAGGAATCGTCTACGCGCCTCGATGGGGGGTTCATTGGTCAACACGTGATACAAGGTCGAGCCAAACGAGTAGATATCGGCCCGGACGTCGGTGTGTGTATCGTCGCCGCCGTATTGTTCAAGCGGGGTGTAAAGCGCCGTCCCCTGGCCCTGTATGATCGTGATGGTCACTTCTTCCGGCACCAGGATCTTAACCAATCCGAAATCCACCAGCTTCAAGACACCATCCGGTGTGATCTTCAGATTGCTGGGTTTGATATCGCGATGGATGATGGGCGGATCCTGACGATGCAGATACCCCAACGCGTCCGCCAATTGATTGGCCCAATCCAGAACTTCGTTCTCGTCCAGAAAGGATTTACTACGACGGGCCTCCAGAATGAGTTCGCGCAGGTCCTTACCCGGCACATAATCCATCGCAAGATAATCGCGCGGACCGTTCGAAAAGAAATCCGAGACTTTGGGAAGGTTCGGGTGATCGAGACGCGCGAGCACTGTGGCCTCGCGCAGGAACTGTTCACGGGCTTCCTCGAGGACTTTCGGCGGGAGGGCGCGATCG
>CAYUUJ010000078.1:0-7828 GCA_964447845.1 uncultured Anaerolineaceae bacterium | reverse complement strand
AACATCAAACTATCCTGGACCAATCCCGATGATACGCTGCTCGAAGCCTGGCTCTCGCGCGGTGACCGTCGGCTCGCGGAAGTGGTGTACACCGCCTGGAAGAACGGGGCCAGGTTCGACGCCTGGGACGAGGGACGCAAACCCGGGGTCTGGGCGGCGGCGTTCGCAGAACACGGACTCGATCCCGAGTTTTATACGCATCGACAACGCCGCACCGACGAAGTCTTCCCGTGGGAGCACATCACGGCCGCAGTGCGCAAGAATTTCCTGTTCCAGGATTTCCGCGCCTCGCTGGAAGGTGAGATCCGCGTGGATTGCCGACTCAACTGCTTTGCCTGCGGTATCCTGCCCGTGTTTGCCAATATGCGCCGCGAGAATCCCGGCGAGGTATGGAAATGCCCGGATGTGAAGAGTCCTGTACGTGCAGCCATCCATCAAACAGCAGCCAGTCACCCGCTACCAGTGCTGGTGGATTAACGAAATGCAAAAGACACATAAAGTCACCTTCATGCAGCGCCTGCTGCGCGAGCGCGATAAGTTTGAGCTGCTGTTAAACCGCGTCGGCTACTCGCGCCTGATGACAGTAAAAGGTGTGGCAGGCACCTGGTCCATCAAGGATATCCTGGCGCACGTCCTGGCTTATGAACAATACATGGCAGACCGTCTCGAAGAGATCCGTCAGGGCGAGAAATACATTCCCTGTAAAACACAGACCGCCCTGGACGCGTTCCGCGAAGAATTCGGGTATCCGGATTTCGGATCCTCCCTGCTGGATGATGACGGGCCGAACGCCTGGGTGGTTGAAAAATACAAGAACATCCCGTTGGATGAAATAGTGGCGCAGGAACTTCAGGCATTTACGGCCATAACGTCCTCGTTGGAGCGTATTCCTGAGGAGGTTCTAAACCAGCACGACCTCTTCGAACGCGTCACGAACAACACCTATAAACATTACCGCGAGCATACCACTGACATACGCCGCTGGTTGAAGTCCATCGCCGTGAACTCGAAACAATAATAATGCGCCTGCGCATCACGTTCGCAAAGCAGGGCGCATTGCGATATATCGGTCATCTGGATCTGAACAAGATCTGGGAACGCACCGCCCGCCGCGCGGACCTGCCTCTGGCCTACAGTCAGGGCTTTCACCCCCAACCGAAAATCTATCTGGCGTCGGCCCTGCCCTTGGGATTCTCGTCCCGCTGCGAACTGCTGGATATGCGGCTCAAGAACGAGATCACCCTCGAGGGATTGCGTGAACGCCTGCAGGGTGCTGTCCCGTCTGGGCTGCAGATCCTTGAGATCGAAGAAGTGGACGAACAACTACCGGCTCTGCAGACTCAGTTGATCGCAGCGGAGTATGAGGTCCTTTTTACCGAACCAGTGGACGAATCCGATCTGACCGGACGCGTGGCCGGCTTGCTGGCTGCCGAGTCCCTGCCTCGCGAACGGCGCGGCAAACCCTATGACCTGCGTCCGCTGATCGAAGACATCTCAATAACCCCTCACCCCTTCGCGAAGCACCCCCGTGGGGCTCCCCCTCACACGCGAGAAATCTGTCTCAAGATGAGATTGACTTCCCGCGAGGGCACCACCGGTCGGCCGGAAGAGGTGCTGGATCAGATCGGGATCCCGATGGAGTCGACCCGTATCGAACGCACCCGCTTGATTTTTCAAGATTCACCCGTACAATAAGGACGTTTTTCCGGAAGATCTTTTCTAGAGGAGAATAAGATGGCCCTGCTGGTTTCATTATTCTTTGGCTTTGTGCCGATGTTCGTCTTTGCCGGTTTCGTATACTGGCTGGACCGTTACGAGAAGGAGCCCAAACTCCTTTTGGGGGCCGCGTTCTTCTGGGGCGTGATCATCGCCGCCGGCGGAGCATTTGTCATCAATACTCTTTTTGGGATCGGCATCTTCTACGCCACCGGGGACGAGGGCGTGGCTGAATTTGCGACCACCTCCATCGTGGCGCCTTTCGTGGAGGAATTCCTTAAGGGTCTGGCAGTGGCGATCATCTTCCTGCTGTTCTATCGGGAATTCGATTCGATCCTGGATGGCATCATCTACGCGGCCATCGCCGCGCTGGGTTTTGCCGCCACGGAGAATGCTTTTTATATTTATTCCATGGGCTACCAGGAGGCCGGCTGGGAAGGATTGTGGTTCCTGGTGTTCGTACGCATTTTCCTGGTGGGCTGGCAGCACCCGTTCTATACGGCGTTCATCGGGATCGGCTTCGCGGTCTCGCGCTTGAATAAGAATGTGCTCGTCAAGATTATCGCGCCGTTGGTCGGGTATGCGGTGGCGGTAACTGCTCACGCCTTCCACAACACATTTGGCGGTCTGATCGGCGGGCTGGAAGGTCTGGCTGCCGGCACCTTGGTGGATTGGTTTGGCTGGGCCCTGATGCTTGGCTTTATCATTTTCATGATCTCTCGTGAGCGCGGCGTCGTACAAAAACATCTCAAAGAGGAACTGGCTGCGGGTGTGATCACACCTGCTCATTATCAACAAGCGCTTTCTCCGCTCACAATGACCTTTGCCCCATTCAGAGGCCGCGCCGCTTCGCGCTTCTTTCAATTATGCGGCGAGCTGGCTCACAAGAAGGAGCAGTTTGCCAGGTTGGGCGATGAAGGTGGCAATGCGCAGATGATCGAAACCTTGCGCAAGGAGTTAGCGGTCCTCGCCCCGCAGGTGAGGTAGTTCACTAGGCTCTTAGTCTGCTAGTCTAATAGTCTGGTAGTCTTATAGTCTGCTAGTTTGTTAGTTGGCTGGCAGAAGAAACTGGCGGGGCTGTGTGGCTGTGATAAAATTTTCTCTCCCGCCCCCGTAGCTCAGTGGACAGAGCGTCGGCCTCCGGAGCCGAAGAGGACAGTTCGAGTCTGTCCGGGGGTGCCTGTCACCGCCTCACGGCGGTGTTTTTTTCATCGATTACAATTATCCGGTGTTAAATAAATGTAATTTATCTCTGCTCGCATCATTGCTGATCTTAAGCACAGGCTGCGGACTGAATATAAGCGCACAGGCAGGCTCCACCCCCACCCTGTTGATCATCACATCCACATTGCCTGCGTCTGCCACCGCGCGTCCTTCAGAGACAGCCGCGCCGCCCACATCCGTCCCGACGGTGGCTCCTGTGGAAGGGACCACCACCACCCAGGTCAACGTGCGCGCCGAGCCTTCTACGGCCAGCCCTGTCCTGAGTATCTTAAATCCTTTCACGAAAGTACAGATCGTTGGCAAAGACCCCGGTGGGAACTGGTACCAGATCCTCCACGAACAAGGCCCGGAAGGCAGAGGCTGGGTCACAGCGATTTATATTCAAACCGCAGCCGAACCGAACGTGCCAGTCATCGGCGGCGGGACTGGATCCGGTGAAGGCAACACCGCCATCGCCATCCAACAGATCAACGTCCGCAGTGGGCCGGGGACGGATTTCAATTCCCTCGGAACAGTCAACGCGCAGGATGTGGTCGTGCTGACCGGCAAAAACTCGAGCGGTACCTGGCTGCAGATCGAATTCAGCTCCGGTCCGAACGGAAAGGGGTGGGTCAACACGGGCTTCGTCCAGGTAACGGGGGTGGAAAATCTGCCGATCATAACGGAAGCAGGCGAAGTGGTCGGGACGGGAACGCCCACGGGAATTCCTCCGACCGTCACGCCCACGCTCGTCGTCTCAGCCCAGGATGATGATACGGCGGCTTCCCCCGCCGTGCATGTGACCTTCTCGCCGTCAGGTTCGCGTTCGCTTTTCTTTACCAGCGATGTCTCCTCCCCTGAGGGCGATGTGGAAGACTGGGTGGGATTCACTCCCTACGGTGCGGCGGTTTCCATGTGGCTGGAATGTGAAGGGAATGGAAAATTGGAAGTAGAACTGTGGCATGCAGGGCAGGCCCTCTCCAATTGGGGAACTTTGAGTTGTAATTCTGCAAAACAACTGGTAGCCGTAACACCCGGCCAGACTTATCTCGTGCATATTCAAGCACAGGCTGCGGATGTAGCTCTTGAATCCGTTCTGTATACATTAAGTATTTCAACTGTGCGATAATGCGAGCATGAAACCTTTAAACCTGCCTCAAGACGATTCGATCAAGCCCGAGGTACTGCGCGAACGATTCTTATATGGATTTTCGTATGGAGCCGCGGCAGGGCTGGCATTTGCAGCCGTTACCTGGGGCGGGGATGGATATCTGCTTTATCGGGCGCAGGCGTTATTCCCCTGGATCAAATTGGTCGTTGGTCTTGTGGCATGCGGTTTGGTTGGAGGTTCGGCAGGATGGCTGGTGATGCGCTTTGATCGCAGTTTGGCGGCCATCCTGATCTGGCTTTCGGCCGCGCTCGTATTCGCCTGGCTGGTCACGGCACTGCCCCTTCAAATAGCGCCGCGCATCGCGACCTGGCTGGAGCCCGATTTGAAAGCTCTCATGCGCTATGCCACTTATGAAGACCTCCCGATCCGCTTCGGCCTGGCTTATGCCTGGGTGGCCATCTTTTCAGCCATCACCGGGATCCTGCAACTGCCGCTCAGTGATTCCGGAATATTCTCCACTTCGATGCTCGGCCGAGCCGCCCCCGCGCTGGTATGCATCGTGATCATGGCGATCAATGGGACGATCGTGGACAGCCTGAACAACGAGCCCTTGCGCACCGGGTTGATCTCGGTGAACGAAACCATTCAGTTTGCCATCGACCATCAGAACGAAACCATCGATCCAAAAATATCCTTGCGCATGCATCTGGGTTCCCTGCGGTTGGTCAAAGAATACATTAACCAGCCGCGTAAACTGATCGTTGGCGGGTTCGATGAGTTCCTGGGCGCGGTGGACGTATTGGTTCGGTTTGGAGATACCTGGGTGAAGTGTGTCGCTATTTACAACCAACCCACCAATTGCAGGGTCATCAGCCCTTAAGGTATTTGTGCGGATAAGGCCAATGTCTACAAGCTTCTAGAGAAAACTGTTGGAGCAGTCATCAAATCCAGTTCGTTAGCGTTACAAAAGGGTGATTTCGTTCGGTCGTCCTTTTGTACTACATGGGGGTGAAAATCAGATCGGAACAGCGTACAATACTGGTAACTGGATATCTTTTTTTTGTACAAGGAGGAGCCATGTATCGGAAAAATCCTGGAAAATTTGGACTTTACTCATTATCTGTGATCCTGATCGCCGTTTTTGCCTGCAACCTGCCGGGTCCGGCCACGCCCACCGCGCCGGCTGTGGCGCCTGTAATCGCTTCTGCAGACACGCCCGCACCTACACCGGTCCAGCACACCCTTATCCCGATCAGCCTCCCGGTTGAACGAAGCAATCATGCGGGAGATTATGATTCTTCCACAACCGCATTTAAACAGGAGGCAGCCGGAGGGGACCGTTTCACCTTCGGCCAATATGAGCGCCCTTTCAATGCGGACACGATGGATACCTATTTCCCGCATTTGGACATCCTCGAGATCTTCACATACCAGGATGCAACCTGGATTTACACGACGATTATGATGCGAGGACGCGATAGCAATGATTTACTGACGGGAAACTATGCGCTTGAGCTGGATATGGACGTGGACGGCAAAGGAGACTGGCTTGTGTTGGTCTCAAAACCTGCCTCCATAGAGTGGTCTACAGACGGCGTCCAGGTCTGGCAGGATGCGAACTATGACGTGGGAGGTGTCGCGCCTGCTTATACAGATGACGACCCCGGATTCGGCGATGGGTTCGAGCATATGGTCTTGGGCACGGGACAGGATACTGATCCGGATCTCGCTTGGGCGCGTATCTCACCAGACGAACCAAATACAGTCCAGCTCGCAGTGAAACGGTCACTCTTCGGGAACGATGAAACTTATCTGGCCGGTGTGTGGGCCGGTAATGACTCGCTGGATCCGTCGCAGTTCGATTTCAACGACCATATGACCCATACGGAAGCCGGCGCTGCGATACGTGGTCTGGAGGTCTTTTACCCGATAAAGGGCTTGGCTGAAATAGATGCCTCCTGCCGCGTAGCAATTGGATTCGCGCCCAATGGGAAAGAGCCGGGATTGTGCAAGACGATCGTTCCCTCCACGACAGGAGTTCCGACCTGTCCAAATAGTTGCCAATATGGACAAGAGCCATATCCGGATTGCACCTGTTGGCCTGGTTGACGATAAAGCAGACTAATTCGCGGAAAAAGTTTCTTACAAAGGGATGATCAAAATTTGGTCATCCCTTTGTACTGTATTTGTGGCTAATTGTACAAAATAAGTTTTTATGGTAGAGTCTAGATACTCCACGTTTGCGGCGAGGGTAGACATGAACGCAGAAAAGATACCGGATATAATTATTGGCCGCCTGCCCATTTACTTGAGGGCCTTGCAACGTATGGCCGAAAAAGGAATGAAGACCACCTCCTCCCAGGAACTCGGTGAACACGTGGGCATTTCTGCGGCCCAGATCCGCAAGGATATTTCCCAATTCGGCGAATTCGGCAAACAAGGTACCGGCTATTCGATCGCATTTCTGATCGATAAGCTGCGATCGATACTGAAGGTGGATCGCATCTGGGACGTGGCGCTGGTCGGTGCCGGAGATATCGGTCACGCGCTGGCGCGTTATCCCGGATTCGAAAACCGGGGCTTTCGGATCGTGATGGTCTTTGATAACGATGGCGCCAAGGTTGGGGATAAGCTCGGCAGTTTTATGGTGGAGGACGCCGCGCAAATTCCACAAAAAGTCCGGGGGGCCGGCATCAAAGTCGCCATGCTGACGGTCCCGGCGGTTGCCGCCCAGGAAGTGGCGGATAAATTGGTCCAAGGCGGGGTCAAGGCGATCCTTAATTATGCGCCCATCAGCTTGAACGTCCCGGCAAACGTCCATGTCCAATACCTGGATCCAGCCACGCATCTCCAACGCATGACTTATTATTTATAAAACAATATACGAAAATCAAAAGGCGCTCAGTTTCAGCTGAACGCCTTTTTTGTTATCAGTTCTTAGTTATTAGGTACTAGTTATTAGTTATTAGTTTTTTGCTTTTGTTCTTTTGCTTTTTTTGTTTTTTGCTTATTGTTTCTATCTAAACCTGAGGCAAATTTCGTCGCAGAATACTCAGCAACCCAAAACTACGCACGCAGCCTTCCACCACGCAGGTCATCGGATTATCCACCAGATACGCAGGTATACCGAGCGATTTGGTCAGGAGTTTGTCGATACCGCGCAGCAGCGCGCCGCCGCCGCACAGAGCCACCCCGCGGTCGATGATATCGGCCACCAATTCCGGGGGCGTTCTCTCGAGCACACGGCGGCCCGTCTCGACGATCTGCTTGAGCGGATCCTGCAGCGCCTCGACAATTTCACCCGTCGTCAGCGTGATAGGCCTGGGCAGTCCGGTAACCTGGTCCTGGCCCTGGACCTCCATGCTGTTCTCCGTATCCTGCGGCACAGCCGCACCGATCCGGAGCTTGAGTTGTTCTGCCGTTAACTGGCCGATCACGACTCCATATTTACGACGTACGTAGTTGATGATGGCCTCGTCCAGATCCATCCCACCGGACCGCAGGGTTTCAGCGGAAACGATCCCGTACATCGCCATCACCGCAGCTTCGGTACAGCCGCCGCCCAGGCAGATGACCATATTGCCGGAGGGCGAACCAATCGGCAGGTCGATTCCGAGTGCGGCCGCCAGCGGCTGTTGGATCAAAAACGCTTCACGACTGCCCGCTTCCAATACCGCTTCATAGACTGCGCGGCGTTCCACGCTGGTCACGCCGTACGGTACGGAGATCATCACGCGCGGCCGGAAGATGCGCATCGAACCGCTCACGCGTTGAAGCAGATACGAGAGCAGGGTTTCA
>CAYUUJ010000077.1:0-7838 GCA_964447845.1 uncultured Anaerolineaceae bacterium | reverse complement strand
GATGTTTTGCAGGTTCGGATTCGAGGAGGATAAGCGGCCGGTCACTGCACCGATCTGGCTGTAGGAAGTGTGCACACGCCCGGTTTGAGAATCAACCGCCGCGGGCAATGCGTCCACGTAGGTGGACTTGATCTTCGACAGCTCGCGATGTTCCAACACCCAGTCCACCACGGGATGTGCGCCGCGCAGGTTTTCCAGGATGTCGGCGGAGGTGGAGAAATGACCGCTGGCCGTCTTGCGGCCGCGGTCGGGCGGGACCAATCCAAGCCGTGTGAACAGGATATCGGAAAGCTGCTGGGTCGAATTGATGTTGAAGGCCTTGCCCACCGAATCAAAGACCTGTTTTTCGATCTCGGTCATCCGGCTTTGCAATTCCACGGACATGCTCTGGAAGAATGGCAGGTCAAGCAGCACGCCGGTCATTTCCATCTCGGCCAGGATGGGCGTGAGCGGCATATCGATCTCTTTCAGTAGTTTGGTGCCCTGCGCCCCGTCCAGGGCAGTTTGCATAAGCGGTAACAGCCGCAGCGTGGTCTCGGCATCCGCGGCTGCATAGGCAGCCACCGGCTCGATCGCCACATCGGCCATGCTGACTTGCTTTTTACCTTTTCCGATCAAGTCTTCGATGTGCGTCATTTCCTCACCCAGCCTGGCGAAGGACAGGTTCTTCAAACCCAGATTACGCGAGGACGGGTCCACGAGGAATTCAGCCAGCATGGTATCGAATGTCAGAGGTGTGACGCGCAGCCCATGACGGGCGAGCACGATGTAATCGTATTTGGCGTTGTGAGCGATCTTGCCGATGCGGGGATCGGTGAGTGGGGCGCTGAGCGCGGAGATGACTTTCTCGAGCGGTAGATTATCCCCCGTCTTATGAGCCACCGGGATGTAATACCCCTGTCCCTCTTTGACGGCCAGCGAAATGCCCACGATCTCGGCCTGCATTTCTTCCGTGGAGGTCGTTTCGGTATCGAACGAAATCACTTTCGCCTTGTTTAATTCCTTTGCCAGCGCGCTTAATTTTTCAGGAGTATCCACGATCTGAACTTCGATATTCGACGTGACCACAGGCGCGAGGTTCTGGGGTTGATTAACAAACATCGACATCTGTCCCTTATCCCCTTTCCCCTTTAGCTCACTTGCCAGATTGCTGATTTCCTCACCTGTTGCCTTGCCCGTCATTTTTTCCAGTGCTTTGAGCAGGGTGCGGAATTCAAGTTCTTTGAAGATATTTTCCAGGGCGGTCGAGTCGAATTCTTTAACGCGCGCATGCTCCAGGTCCAGTGTGACCGGCAGGTCGGTGTGGATCTGCGCCAGTTTCTGGCTGAGATATGCGGCCTCTTTGGATCCTTCGAGCTTGGTCTTCCAGCGCTTTTCGACCTGTTCCAAATTTGCGTAGATCTCGTCCAGGGTGTTGTATTTTTCGAGCAGGGCGATGGCGGTCTTCTCGCCCACGCCGGCTACACCCGGGATGTTATCGGACTTATCGCCGACAATGGCTTTGTAATCGACCACCTGGTCCGGCCGGACCCCGAGCTTGCGCACCACGTCCGCGACCGTGATGTAGTTCTGGTCGTCGCCTGCCAGATAGACAGCGGTGCGCTCGTTGACCAGTTGCAGGAGATCGCGATCGCCGGTGATGATCTTGACGCCCAGTCCCTGGCTGGCCGCCAGCTGCGCGGCCGAGCCGATCACATCATCGGCCTCGTAGCGTTCCATTTCGAGGCGCGGGATGTTGAACGCATCCACCATGCTGCGGATGCGTTCGATCTGCACTCTCAAATCGTCCGGCATCTTTTCGCGCGTGGCTTTATATTCGGGAAAGATCTCGTCCCGGAACGTCTTGCCGGTATCGAACGCCACTGCGAGATAGTCCGGCTTTTCCTGTTCCAGGATGCGGAATAGTTCACGTGCAAATCCATACGTGCCCGCCGTCGGTTCGCCCTTCGAATTCAGCCAGCGCTGATTTGTGGAACCGGCGGTAAGGGCAAAGTACATGCGGTAGGCCAGCGCGTGGCCGTCGATTAAATAAAGTGTCGGAGGCATTTGGGAATTTACGATTTTTGATCGACGATTTTAGATTGCTGATTTGCTAATTTGCTGATTTGTTCTCGGCATTCAGTATACAATATTCAGCACACGGTGGGTAGCATGAAAAAAATGATGTTGAGTCTGAAAATATTCCAGTACCTGCAAATAAAAAAAACCGCCCGGATGGGCGGCGTTTGGAAATCTATTTTGCAGGCGGGCGTGAGACACCCTGCCGTTCACGGGTTTGTTTGATGTAGTCTTTAACGAGTTGAGGCGGGTGAGGCTGTGTTCCGCCCATGATCAGATAGCCGGGCGCCCAGAAATCACCGGAAGGATTCTCTTTCCGAATGCTCTGGAAGTCGGAGAAGATCTTCTCCGAGGTTTGCGTGCGCATGGCCTTCATCAAATAGCCGGGCGACGTATTGGGTTGCACGTTCACCACCCACTGTAAATATTCGGGGCGCACAGCCAGGAACTCAAGCCGCCATCCGAAGGCGATGCAGATCTTGGGCAGCCATTCCGCCAGTCGATCCGCCATGTCGCCGGTTAGGTAATGAGAGGTAAAGCGCGGCACCAGCAGGCAGGCATAGGTCAGGTGATACATCCCGGCCGAGACAGGTTCGAACTGCGCGCGGCGAACCGCATCCGTGCTTGGGGTGGGGCGGGTCACGTCCAGGTCATCGGCCTCGGGCCGGCGGAGCGGCGTCTCGGGGCGGCGGAGTTTGGACTGTACTGTGACTTCCAATTCGTCCACGCTTGCCGAAGATGGCACCGTTTGATCCTGGTTTTGGGCTTCATCGTCCACCAGAAGTTCCTTTGGCAGGACGGGGGTTGCGGGGTTGCGTTTAAAGGAAGAAAAGTTCGAGAGCAGCGCAGCCCTGCGGGTCTCTCCGGCCGTGACATTGCCGTCTGCGGGAAGTTTCTGAGTGGCCGCCGGGTTGAATGATTTGACCGGTTGATCCTTGATCACCTGAAAGGATTCGGGATCCGGAGAGGGAATGTTGGTGAGAATGTTGGAGATCGGCGGGATCACGAGTTCTTCCTCATCGGGATCCAGATCTTCGATCCCATCCATGTCAACAGGACCCGCGATCAGTTGTGAGAGTTTCGAGGGAGTGGGAGCCTCAACGACCGGTTCGGCAGGTTTATCTTCGTCCAGCGTGCTGATCAATTGATTCGCCTGGGAGCGGATCGTGCTGAAGGGGGTTTCGGCGTCGAATACGAGGGCCAGGATCAGGTCCGAGGTGAGGCGGGTCGCATACAACATATGCTCGGCCTTGGTGGTCTCCAGTCGAACAAATCGCAGCAGGTCACTGCTTTTCTGACCATCCCAGTTGCGGCTTACCGTTTGAGCCACTTCGTTGCCGGCGTCCTGCGACAGTCCGCCCGCATAAGCCCAAAGATTATTCTTGCGTGTGATCAAGGCTGCTTGCGCCGAGGACTCGAGTGTGAGGCGCGTGAGATATTGAGCGGCTTTGCTGACGTCCTGAAGCCACGCGAGTTCGTGCTCGGGCACTTGCTCAACTTTCGTGATCGTGGAAGATTGGTCCAGCGTTTGGATGAGTTCGCGCAGATGCATTGGTTTTCGTAACATCGTCCACGGGCGGATCGAGTCCAGCGCGGGAGGCGTTTCATCCTGGCAAAGCACGATTAATTTGATCGAGGCGTTTATTTTGCGCAGGGACCGGCCGATGTCCGAGACTGCGTTTTCCCCCAGGTCAAAATCGAGAATGGCAACCGGGCATGAATCTTCATCGGCCTTCACCACGGCCGCGGCCTTGTTATTGACGACGTGCACATGGAATGTGCCCGCCTCGTTGAGGCTGGTATAGATCGTATCAGCGACGGCGGACGAGGTGGTGACAGCCAGCAGGTTGATCGCCATTTGCATAAGAGTGTATCACGACCGGGGATGTGAATCAAGTGAGTCAGCCCCCGAAATATGTCCATACAACTTGATTTTCACGAGGCTTTGTGCTATCAATAAGCTTATCTTCTTAAGGATAATGGATGCATCGCGAGCGGGTTTCTGAAAATGTTTTCTGGTTCCAAAGCGAAGTCTATGCCCAGGTGACGGCAGGGGTGGTAGCCGGCCCGCAATGGGCGGTTGTGATCGATACACTGGCCCTGCCGGATGAAACGCTCGGCATGCGCGAGTTCATTGAACGCGAACTGGGCGTGCCGGTTCGTTATGTGATCAATACCCATTATCATGCGGACCATGCCTGGGGCAACTGTTTCTTTCCCGGCGCGACCGTCATCGCCCACGCAGCCTGCCGGGACCTGCTGGTGGAGCGCGGCAACCCGTCGCTGGAGGCCGCCCGCAGGCAGAACGCCGCGTTACGGCAGGTCAAGATCGTACTTCCGCACATCACCTTCAATCGCGGCGAGATCGCGCTGCGGGTGGGCAAGAAAAATCTGACGATCATGCCCGCAGCCGGTCACAGCCAGGACGGTATTTCCGTGCTCGTGGACGAAGACCGCGTGCTGTTCGCGGGTGACTCATTCATGCCGCTGCCCTATGTAGTGGACGGAAGTCTGGATGAAAGCGTGACCGTGATCAAGAAGATCGGCCGCATGGGTCTGGAGAATATCATTCAGGGTCATGGTGACATTATCCTGCGCGGCGAGATCGATGCGGCGGTCAAGGAAAATTTGAATTACCTGGCCGCCATCAAGAAAGCCTCGAAAGCAGCCGCCCGGCGTCGCAACCCTGAAGAATATCTTGAAAGTGTGGGGATCGAGGATTGCGGCAAGAGCCGTGTCTATCTGGGTGGATTGGCAGAAGCCTTGCACAGGCGCAATCTGGAGGCTGTGCTCCAGCAGGTCCAGGCTGAAGAATAAAAACATCCCCGTTTCGAGGGGATGTTTTTTTATAAAGCATTGCTCAGGACTTTGATTGCTCGCGCCTGGCTTTGATCCAGCCATGCAAACTATACTTGACCACACGTTCGTCCCCGCTGATCAGCTTCTGTATATTCGGCCTCAACGCCCACAGCAATAGAACCAAAGCCGCCAGTCCGTATAATACATCCGCCCACGGAGTATTTCCCAGCGAGGCCTGCCAGGCAAAGTAGAGCGTGGCAAATAAACCGATGCTGATGGTTGTGACCGAGGCATACCCCACCGTAAAAAATACCAAAGTAGCCAGGGGTAGGACGATCAGCAGGGAGGGAGCCCACAATCCTAATGCGCCGCCCACCGCCGGCGCGCCGCCCGCCCCGCCGCGCAGGCGGACGAATTTTCCATTTTCATCGCGCTCGATCACAAACATCGAATAGTTGTGGCCGATGATCGAGGCGATCGGAGCCAGCACGTGCAATAAAGTGTTTTGCGGATCCGCGGCTTGCGCGATCCAAACAGCCACGGCGCCTTTCAGGATATCGAACATGGCCGTCAGCAGGCCGGCGCCAAAACCGGCGGCGCGCATGGCGTTCGTGCCGCCCGTCCGGCCGCTTTCCACTTTGCGGATATCCTTGCCGGTCTTGAGCTTGACGATCAGCAAACCGAAAGGGATCGAGCCGAGAATGTACCCCAACAGGACAATTCCTGCGCCAATCGCAATCTGCATTAAGGACCTCGCTTAAGAGTTAGTCTATGCAAGGAAACACGCGAGCTTGGGGATGGTTGCTGTTGAAAACGATCTTTGAGACTCTATTTTTAAACCTTTGTACACGGGTGACACGGATTATGCGGAGCTTCACGGTTAAAACAATTAATTCAAAGGGCTTTCCCGTGTTTTCCGTGTACTGAAAAGGAGCCGACAAGGATTTCGGATACTCATTTACAAACCAAGAATGATCGCCATGCCCCACGTGGCGATCAACACCAGCCCCGGCCCCAGCCGGGCGCGTCGCAGTGGGATATCTTCGGTCAAGCTGGCGGACAGCAGTGTAAAGGCATACAGCGGTCCGGTGACAGCCAGGCCCCATTGCAGCGGTGTGATGGGCCAGTAATGCAGACCCGCGCCGATCTGGGCGCAGATCAATCCAATTCCAGCCGCCCAGGGAAAATCCCAACGGTCCGTGCCGTCTAAATGAAGGATGCGCAGCGCCACGAGAGCCGCTGAAGCGAACAGGGCGGGTATCAACAGGAACAGTCGTGCCCCCGCATATTGCAAGGCGATCGCCAGGATCAGAAAAAGCGCGTAGGCGAGGGCCGTCAATCCGGCGCGGGCCAGGGAGTAATTGGGGGCCGAAGCGTCAACCACCACATACTCCGCCGCGAACACCATTACGAGCAGCAACGCCCCGATCAGGAAAGCCAGCCACCATACATTGCCATCCGGCAAAATGGAAAGCGGAGCGCCGACCACGAAGGTCGTGAGCGTCGGTAGCATCCAATGCTCGACGGTTGGTTTCCCTTTTAGAGACGGATGTCCGCGCAGCAACCAGTCCATCCCGGTGGCCGTCAGGCCGGCTGCGAGCAGAGTCATCATCGTGCCCAGTGTGAGCGGCAATGCAAAAAAGAAACCCGGCAGTTGCAAACTTAACTGAAACTCCGGTGTTTGGACGATGCGGGTCAGGGCGTAGGTTAATAAGACGGTAGCCGTCAATACCCCCAGACGGTCGGCATCCGGCAGGCTGCGCGGACGGTTATCCATGCCGCCATTGTACACCAGAGCTTTCACGAAGGACGCAATGGGATGCACGCGCGACACGGATCCGCATGGGAATCACCCGTCCCTGAATTGCCCGTCCAATCCGCTCAAAGAATCGCATTAAAAGGAACCATGGGGCAGAGTGAGCGCAAGCTCAATATGGTAGAATCAATCGGTTATGAACGCTTCAAAAACCGAAATTCTTGCACCGCCTCCGGGCGTGGTTGGTTCGATCAGGGCAGGCTTCGACACGATCGCTTCCCACATCACTGTCATTCTTCTGCCCCTGGTCCTCGACCTGCTGCTGTGGCTGGGCCCGCGGCTGAGCCTGGAACGGCTTTTCCAGCCGGTGCTGGCGGATTTTCAGCGCATGGCGGACACCAGCGGGTTTTCACCCGTGGATGTCAACAACGCGGTGAAGGTCTACCAGACCGGACTACACGAGTTCAGCCTGCTGACCCTGCTGCGCACGTTTCCGATTGGGATCACCAGCCTGATGGCCGGTATCCAACCGTCTGAAACTCCGTTTGGAGAGCCCGTCATCTTGCAGGTTGAATCATTCCTGGATATGTTCGGCTGGGTGGTCTTCCTGGTGATCGTCGGCTGGGCGGGCGGCGCCTTGTACTTCCGCTGGGTGGCTTCCCTGGTCCGCAGCAGCGCATCGGACGAACCGGCTCAGGCCGGTGGACCAGTGCTGCAGTCCATGTTCCTTTCTGTGTTGTGGATGGTGATGTCCTTCACGCTGGGCACACCGATCCTGCTAATGGTGTACGTTTTGTTTTCGATCAACCCCGTGCTCGGGCAGGGCATCATGTTATTTCTAGGATTGCTCTCCATGTGGCTGGTAGTGCCGTTGTTTTTCTCGCCGCTGGGTATTTTCGTTCGGCGGCAGAATGTAATTCGTTCGATCCTGAGCGGGTTGCAATTGGCACGTTTCACGCTGCCTTCCAGCAGCCTGTTCGTATTAACCATTTTGTTGATCAGCATCGGCTTGAATTTTGTGTGGAGCATTCCACCTGCGGGATCATGGATGTCCCTGGTTGGGATCCTGGGCCATGCTTTTATCACCACGGCTCTGCTGGCCGCCAGTTTTATCTACTATCGCGATATGACCGTCTGGCTGCAGACCGTAATGGAACGCATCAAAGCCGGCACTGCCGCGCCTCAGGTGTAATATAGATATGTCATTGCGAGGAGCGAAGCGACG
>CAYUUJ010000076.1:0-7844 GCA_964447845.1 uncultured Anaerolineaceae bacterium | reverse complement strand
CCAGGGACAGGTCTGCTGCGCGGGCTCGCGCCTGCTGGTGCAGGAGGGCGTGGCCGAAAAGATGTATGCCAAGTTGAAGGCGCGCATGGAGAAACTGCGCGTTGGTGACCCGCTGGACAAAGCTGTGGATATCGGCGCCATCGTCGCGCCGGTGCAATTGCAGCGGATCGAAGCTCTGGTTAAGCAGGGCGCGGAAGAGGGGGCCCAGATGTGGCAGCCCTCTTGGTCCTGCCCGACGGAAGGATATTTCTATCCCCCGACGCTGTTCACCAATGTCGCGCCAGCTTCGACCATCGCACAGGTGGAGATCTTCGGGCCAGTGCTGGCTGCCATGACCTTCCGCACGCCCGAGGAAGCTGTCAAGTTAGCCAATAACACACGCTTTGGCCTGGCGGCTTCGATTTGGAGTGAAGATATCAATCTGGCGTTGGATATCGCCACCCAACTCAAAGCCGGCACGATCTGGATCAATTCGACGAATCTCTTCGATGCCGCCTCGGGATTTGGCGGGTATCGTGAATCGGGTTTTGGACGGGAAGGCGGGAAAGAGGGATTATTCGAATATGTAAAACGGAAAAACGTCAAAGGTCAAACGTCGAAAGTCGAAAAACTGAAAAAAGGAAAAACAAAATCGAACGGTTCGCGACCTTCGACCTTTGACGTTCGACCTCCCATTGACCGCACTGCCAAAATGTACATCGGGGGCAAGCAAGCCCGGCCGGACCAGAACTACAGCATTCCAATTTTTGGTCCGGATGGTGAGCTGGTGGGTGAAGTGGGGCATGGCAACCGTAAAGACCTGCGCAACGCGGTCGAGGCCGCGCGCGGGGTTGCGGACAGTTGGGGCCGGTCGACCGGACATAACCGCGCCCAGATCCTTTACTATCTCGGCGAAAACCTGGCTGCGCGCGCCGACGAGTTCGCCAAGCGCATCTCTCAACAGACTGGCGCCTTCGCCAAAGAAGCGCGCGCGGAAGTGGATGCCAGCATCGAAGCTTTGTTCACCGCGGCGGCCTGGGCCGATAAATACGATGGCGTCATCCACAATACGCCGATCCGCAACGTGACACTCGCCCAACCAGAGGCGATCGGAGTGATGGCTTGCGTTCTGCCGGATGACAATCCGTTATTAGCATTGAGCACACTGGCCGGCTCGGCTTTTGGGATGGGAAATACGATCGTGATCGTTCCTTCGCCCGTTGCGCCTCTGAGCGCCACGGATTTCTATCAGGTTCTGGAAACTTCCGATGTTCCTGCAGGCACGTTTAACATCGTGACTGGGTACCGCGATGAATTAGCGAAGACCCTGGCGGAACACGATGATGTGGATGTGATCTGGTACGCCGGCTCGCAGGAAGGTCAGAAGATGGTTGAGACGGCTTCGGCTGGAAACATGAAGCGGACGTGGACGATGCCAATTACGGGTTCATTGCCGGAGATGGATGAGATTTTGAGGCACGCCACGCAGGTGAAGAATATCTGGGTGCCGTACGGTGCTTAATACCAGCAATTAATTAAAAAAGTGCGACACACCTGAGAGGTGTGTCGCACTTTTAGCTTCGTTACATCAGGCGCTCAGCGAAGAAAAAAGTAGACCCGCTCCCCGGTGAATAAACGCTGTTCGTGGTCCCATGGAAAGAGAATCCCAACATCGAATTCGATCTTTTGACCTCTTGCCGCAGGCATGTCCATCCACTGAGCCTGGTACGTGGCAGTGACGTGCGCCTCCTCAAAAACACCCTGTGGGCCGATCACGATATGCTGAAGATCGAAATGGATATCCGGGAAAGCCGTCAGCAGTTGTTGGTAAAACTGGGTGGCGCCTGCTTTGGCATGCCAGGCAGCGCCCGTATTGACGACTGTATAAACGCAGTCATCGGTCAGCGTTGCCATCAGCCCGGGGATGTCTCGTGAGTCTTCGGCGCTGGAGTGGGCGATCCATAAGCGGCGGATGGCGTGGTGTTCTTCTGGGTCCACCTCACGACGGATCTGTTTGACCATCGCTGCGCGTACATCAGATTTCATGTGTAATAATCCTTCCTGATCTTCACTCCGAAATGGACACTACCTGCGGATCGAGCACCAGCAGTATCTTGCCCGTACTCATTTCTTTTTGATACAAATCCAAACCTTCCTGCACAGCAGAGAGCGGCAGGCGTTTGTGAATCTTCGTTTGCAGATCCGTGCCTAAAAGTTTTTGAGCTGCTTGAGCCACGCTCAGGATTTTTAAGAGATTCTGTTTCCTGGCCCAGGTAGCGAGATAAAAGCCTTCGATCCGCTTGTCATCGTGCCAGAGGGTATTCGGCATGACCTGGGATGGTTTTCCGGACAATATGGAATAAAGCAGGATCAGGCTGCCTTTTGGCGCTGCATTGACCAATTGCTGGGTGAATTCGCCGGCGATCGCATCCAGCAACAAGGTTGCACGCAGCCGGTCGGCCAGGACGGACAGCTTCTCGTCGAAGCCGGCTTCTGTACTGAGCAGAACGTACTCGGCCCCCATAGCACGCAGGGTTTCAGCCTGTTCCGGCCGGCGCACGATGTTGATAAGGGGTACGCCTCTTTTTTGGGACAAACGCACAAGCATCCGTCCCAGTGCGCTGGCTGCAGCAGAGTTCACAAAAGCAGCGTGCCTGCCTTGTTTGATGATATCGAAGAAGACCACGGCGGTCATCGGGTTGACTACCAGCATTGATCCCTGCTCAAGCGAAATATTTTTCTGCAATGGAACGCAGGCGGAGGCTCTTGTTACCATGTACTCCGCCCAGGTGCCACCGGAGTCCGTGGATTTTGTACAAGCCACGCGTTTGCCGATCAAGAAGGATCCCAGCCAACCAGAACCGGCAGCCACTACAGTACCGCTGCCCTCGATGCCTGGAATAACCGGAAGGTTTCGTTGATATCCAAACCCGCCTGTCAGAAAACCAAGATCGGACGGATTGATCGGAGAGGCTGCCATCCGAACGAGCACTTCGCCGGGTCCGGGCTTGGGAATCGGGATCTGGGTGACGGTTACGGGGTCCCCCTCTTTTTCAATTTGCACTGCCTGCATCGTATCGGGGATCGCGATTAACATGTAGCCCTTTCTGATCCGGATGCGAATCATCCGGGATCATGCTTATTATATAATACACAAATGCCTCTCTACCTCGGGTGTCCGATCTGGTCTTTCAAAGGCTGGGTGGGAAATTTCTATCCGGAAGGGACGAAACCCGCCGAATATTTACACGAGTATTCGCGGAGATTGACCACGATCGAGGGCAACACCACTTTTTATGCCGTCCCCGCACAGAAGACAATTGAGACATGGGTCGCACAGACGCCTGCCAGCTTCCGCTTCTGCCCCAAACTGCCGCGAGCGATCAGCCATGAGGGGAAACTGGTTGACCAGGCTGAAAGAGCTGCCCTGTTTATCGAGGTGATGGGCCAGCTCGGACAACGGTTGGGTCCGATGTTCCTGCAATTGCCGCCGCGTTATTCCCCGCGGCAGTACGATGATCTGAAGGCGTTTTTGGAGGCCTGGCCGGCTGAAGTACGATTGGGAGTCGAAGTCCGGCATTTGGATTGGTTTGAGTCACACCACCACGAAACGCTGAATCAATTGTTATCCGAGCTCAGGATGGCGCGGGTTGTGATCGACACGCGACCGATCCGCAGCCTGGATGGGGATACGATCCTGGAGGGGAGTGTCTATCAGACCCTACTCGAAGCGCGCGAACGCAAACCGGATCTCCCCATTTTGCCCGAGCCCACCACGGATTTCGTCTTTTTGAGATACATTGGCCATCCACAACTGGAGGCGAATTCAGAGTTGTTGGATGAGTGGGCGGGATTCGTCGCTGCACAAATGGAAAAGGGGTCTGACGCATATGTATTCTGTCACTCCCCTGAAAATCTTACCGCTCCCTGGTTATGTCGTGAATTCCACCGGCGTGTGTCACAGCGCATTTCCATTCCACCACTCCCATGGGATGAGACCGTCTCGAATACTTTTGAACAAGCCCCTCTTTTTTAAGAACCGTTGTACACGGATCCTTTGACGGATAAAATAAGTGATTTGCATAATCTGTTTATCCGCTAATCTGCGCGAATTCTCGCGAATATAACAAGCCAATTCGTGAACGCCGCGCCAAGCAGCGGCAGTAGCGAAAATTCGCGGACAATGGACAACCAGGAAAACATCCCTGACTTTGCAAGAGTTCTAATAGTGCTTTTGTATCCCGCCAAAGCCAAGCTGTTTGTTTTGCCCGGTCATTTTGATGAAATGTCTTAATCGTTTTTTGAATTCGAGCGGTCGTTTTCTGGCCCCGTCAATGTAAGCGATGCGGATGCGCTGATAGGCCTTTGAGAACTTCTGAAAATTTTTCCAGACCTTTTTTTCCGCCTTTAACGCGTTCAGGATATCTTTCGGGATCACGAACTTTTCATTGAGGATACCGCCCAGGGCATCCTTCACTTCTTTGATCACTTTCTTCTGTCTTAGCAGAGCTCTCAGCCGCTCCTTGTTCGCCTGTGAATATTTAGCCCCGGGTTTGCGAGGCGAAAAGCGTTGCACCGTCCTATCCGCGTCCAGGGTCTTGACGATGCTGTCGATCCAGCCGAAGCAAAGCGCTTCCTCAACCGCGTCGTTGTATGGGATGCGCGGCTTGCCGGTCTGTTTCTTGTAATAAACCAGCCAGATATCCTTTTTGGATTGATAATGCTTTTTCAGCCAATTCCGCCACTCTTTGGCGGTTTTCACATGGAGAGTCTGGGTAATGTCCATAATGCAGGGGTAGTCCGAATGTCAACTCCGGTTACCGTCCCTGTGGAGAAGTTTCCTCGAGCGGGGACAGGTCTGCCGTTCTCGGTGAGCCGTTTTCAGAGTCAGTTTGCAAAATCGTCAAGCAGATTAAGACTGGTTAAGAGTCTCATTCGTGCATTGTAACCCAAACCTTTTTGGATTAAACTCGTTGAAATTCGTTCGGCCCATGAATTGTGAGGTGACTTATGTCAGCTACGGAAATCTCCAAGCCAGGATCGGAACAAGGTGGGGCTATTGTTAAGCGGCCGGACAAATCTCCTGTAGCCGCAAAAAAACCTGTTTCGACGGAACGCGCCTCCAGCGACCTCTACGGGGGAATCGGCTGGTTGATCGGACTTCTGATCACGTTATTTGTTTCCACGCCTGTGATCTGGTTCTTGACGGTGAACGCCTCGCGCTCCGCCCGGGAGCAGATCCTGATCTACGGGATCGCCATCGCCTGGTGGTTTAATCCGCTCTCCCTGGGCGCACTTGGATACGTGCTCAGCAATGTCCGGGCGTGGAGATTCTGGACCGTTGCCGGATTGTTCGTGTGGGCGGCGGTCAATGTGCTGGTCTCCCTGGCGATCGCATCCGAGCCCGCGAAGGCGCTGATCGTCAGCGGACTTCTGATCGTCGCGTACATTCTGCTCGGTCTATTATTTCTATATATTCAACTGCGCGTATTTATATGGGCCGCCTCCGGAAAACCGATCAAATTCTTTTTTGGGATCATAGGCTGGGCTACATTGAACGGCCTGGTGTATTGGGCTCTGATCAATCCGGAAGTGCTGAACTTAATCCTGGTTGCACTTGGATTTGTGCTTCAGATCGTGTTCGCGATCGGATTTGTGGTCATTCAATTTGTGGCGATCTTCTGGTTCATGGCGCAATCGCGGGTCGAAGTGATCCGGCCCGGCGATCCAAAACAAATGACCTTCGATGATTATAAGGGCCAACCCAACCTGTTGAGGTTGGTGAAGCAGTGGATTTCCCTGCTCTCCGACCGCGGTAAATTCCAGAAGATGGGCGGTCAGTTTATCAATGGTCTGCTGTTGTACGGCGAACCAGGAACCGGCAAGACCATGCTTGCCAAGTGTATGGCCGGTGAGGCAGGTATTGCCTTCATCTCGATCGAAGGCTCCGGATTCCGCGCCATGTTCATGGGGGTGGACGTGCTCAAAATGATCCGCTTCATCACCCGGGCTCGCAAGCTGGCGCGTGAGTACGGCGCCTGCATCGCATATATCGATGAGATCGATGCCGTGGGTATGTCGCGCGGCAACGTGATGGGCGGCGGCGGCGGCGGTGGCGGCATGGGCATGATGGGCGGCATGATGGGGGGTATGGGTGGTGGTTCCGGTGCGTTGACACGCTTACTGTACGAGATGGACGGCATAAACGAGCTGACTCGTTGGGAGAAACTACGCGCCCGTTGGTATCAGTTCCGCAAGAAGCCAGTACCCCCGCGCGATTGGCATGTGTTATTCATGGGTTCGACGAACCGGCCGGATGTGCTCGACCCGGCTCTCACGCGCCCGGGTCGATTCGACCGCACCGTGGTGGTGAATAAACCCGATCGTACCGGTCGCCGCGAAGTGACAAAATACTATATTAATAAGATCATGCACGATGAGACGGTCGATATCGAGGCGATCATCAGCGATACGGTTTGGGCGACCCCGGCCCGCATAATGTCAGCGATCACAAAAGATGCCGTGCGTCTGGCCTTGTTCGATGGCCGCGACCGCGTGTCGCAGCATGACATCGAAATGGCTTTCCAGGAACAAGCCATGGGCTTGGAAAATCCCATCGAAGAGATGGAGGAGGATCAGCGGCGGCAGATCGCTTATCACGAAGCCGGGCACGCCGTGGTGCAATACTATGTGTTGCCTAATGAACGGATCGTCCGGGTCAGCATGATTCGTCGTTCAGATGCACTTGGGTATGTTATTCACGTACCTACCCATGACGTTCACGGTTATCCATTGCGAGAAATAGCTGCGCATATTCTCGTGAGCATGGCCGGCCATGTAACGGTCAAGATCGTTTTAGGTGAATATTGGACCGGCGCCACTGGAGATTTCCAGAATATTCGTGCCCGCTTGTGGGAACTGGCCCATTATGGATATTTTGGTCCCCCAGTGATCATCGACCCGGGGGTAATGGCCTCGGGCTGGAATTTTGAAGGCAGAGCCAAGATCGTTGAAAAATTCTGGCAACAGCTTGAAGACCAAACGGAGACACTTCTGAGAGCGCATCTTCCGGAGGTCGAGGCAGTAGCTCAAGCGCTGTTATTGAAAGGTGATATGACCGGCAAGGAATGTGTTGACATAATTCGGGCAGCTGCGAACCCGATCGTCAGCCGTGAAGCGGAAGGCGAGCGGATTCTCGAGCCGCTGATGCCCGGAGCTGTGATCCAGGAAAATATAGATAGTAAGGCAGCAAACGATCCGGCTAAAGATCCGGGAATTCAACCCAGACCGGATAACCGGTAAATAAAAACGGCTGAAGTGTTTGCTTCAGCCGTTTTGTTTTAATGCAACAGACGCTTATTGCCAGGACCAAAAAGCCACCACACCTGGCGCGAGAAAGCGCGGCTCCAATTGGCCCGAGGCAGCTACCACCGCGATCCCGGAGTTGCCCTGATCATCGGAAAATGAAAGTACCAGGTTATTGTTGTCCGGCGACCAGATGGTGGCAGATTGATGATACTGGTCAAAGTAGGGCAGAATGGCAAGGAATTGTTCTGAGGGTTGATAGGTGAACAGTTTCCGGCTTTCACCAGTTGCCACATCCAGGATGTTTAATTCCAATAACAGAACCGGTTCTGAACTCTGACCCTGACTATCCGTCGGAGCGCTGTTCAGGAACGGGAGGAAATACGCGATCTCTTCACTGTCCGGTGACCAAAAGAATCCAATCACCTTCTGATCCAGGACAAAATCTTCCGCAGTCGTCAGGTTTTTAACATGCAATGGACCCAGGGTTCCAGCCGAGAGTTGGTCCGCACCTTCGATATATGCGTACTGCTGCCCGTCGCTTGCCCAGGCGAAGGCTG
>CAYUUJ010000075.1:0-7853 GCA_964447845.1 uncultured Anaerolineaceae bacterium | reverse complement strand
TACGCGTCCCGGTCCGGACTGCTTCAATAGTGGATGGCTGAACGGTTTTAAGTTCTTCCGTTAATTGGCAAAATCCTTCCTCACAGGAATATCCTTTGATGAGCGGGGTTTGGGTTACATCCCACTTCATATTGGGTACAAACGGTGAAATCTGATAACTGCCTTCCGGTGGTAGGGGAAGGATAGTTTTATCGGCAGGATTAACCCAAACACGGCTGACATCACCCTGTGCGTTAATGATCTCTTCCACATTCCAAACCGTGAAATCCGTCGGGTTGAACCAGACTTCTCTCACCTTTCCCGCACCATCGGTCACTTCACGAACGATGGTCGGTTGCATCAACTTGCCGTAATTTGCAATCGTCGCACCGGACATTAATACCTGTAACGGAGTGGACAGTACATACCCCTGGCCTACGCTGGCAATATAGGTATCCCCTGTAGACCAGTTTTCACCCGTATTGATACGCTTCCACTGCGGAGAAGGGATCAGTCCATCCGCTTCACCGAACAACTGAATGCCGGAGGGTTGAGCATACCCGAGTGCGCGTGCATATTCACCGAGACGAAAGATTCCCAAACCTTCCGGGATCTCTTCACCAAAACCGCCGCCCAGCTTATAAAAACACACGTTGCTTGAATAGGCGATACAGCGCAGGAAGTCGATCTGACCAAACCCTTCCGGCCGCTCGTCGAAGATCCAGTCCACGAAAGGTCGCGTGTTCCGGGCGGTACAAGGATCATTGGGTGAAAATTTTTCGCACAGCTCCAATTGACCGGGCGCGAATATTGTCTGACCCAGGCTAACTACACCTTCGTTGAGGGCGCCGGTGGCGGTGGATAATTTGAATACCGAGCCGGGCGGAAATTCAGCTGAGATTGCGTTATTTAGTAGCGGGTGCCGCGGATCCTCGCTCAGCTGTTCGAAATAATGTGCCGGGATGACGCGCGCCATCCGGTTGTTTTCATAGGTCGGAAAAGACACCATGGCCAGAATTTCACCAGTCTTTGGGTTCATGGCGATCACGACACCGCTTGAAATTCGGATGCGGCCAAAATACGTATTCCAAAAATTCATCTCTTCGATCAGGGAAGCCTCGGCTGCAGCTTGCAGACGGGTATCGATCGTAAGGGTAACGTTATATCCGGGCACGGATGCGATCGGGGGTTCAAGATTGCGCAACTCCTTCCCAGCCACATCCACTTGAATGACGCGTCTTCCGTTCTGGCCTGCGAGCACATCCTGAAGGGATGTCTCGATGCCTGCGTAGCCGATCTTGTCACGATTCGGAAGGAAGTCTCTCGCGATCCAATAATCTTCATCCACAGCCGGAATAGGTCCGAGAAAGCCGACCACATCTGCGGTCAGGGATCCCGTCGGATAATCGCGGATCGGATCTATCTCCACAGCCACCCCCGGTAAATCAACAGCCCGCTCCTGCACCATGCGCGCGATTTCTTCGGACACATCACACCTGACTTTGACCGGGCTGTAGGGGGCAAGCGAATCACCTAACGCGACCAGGTCAGCAATGCTGGGACCTTCCACACAAGCCGCAAATAGCTTGGCTTCAGCCAGAGTCTCGTCCGTTACGGGTCCGCCTACCGGGATACCTGTCAATTGCGAGATCTCCCGATAGATCCGCTGAATGTCCGCGTCATCGTCAGGCAGTTCAGCCGGTGTGATCACAATGTTATATGCTGCAATATTCCTGGCGAGAATAAAACCGTTGCGGTCATACACAATGCCGCGTGCAGCCGGTAAACTGATCGCCTTGGTGTAATTCTCCACGGCTTGCTCGTCCCACGCGGCTGTACCGATCACCTGTAATGCCAGGAGCCGTCCCAGCAGGACCAACAACCCGACAAATACGACCACATAAACTGTGATCAAACGCCAGGTCTCAAACCGCGCCTGGCGTGGTATCGAATTCGTACTCATTTAAACTCTCGTTCCGGATAAACCCAATGCGCCAGGTCGCGCATGACCACATACAAAGGCAAAGCCAGTACCAAATTCAAGAGCAGGCTGGGCAAAGTGATCAGACCCACCACCTCCTCGATCGGGAGTGGCGTACCGATAATACTTAAACCAATAAATGAGAGTAGATGCATGAAGACAGTACCCAGAAATATCACACTAAACATGGCTAGCAGAGGAGCCTGCCAAACACGACGTTGAAGGACCTGTGCAAAAAACACGACCATCGCATATCCGATGACGATTACGGGCCATGGAAGCCGGGAGATAAAGCTGACCATGATGCTGGCCAGAAAAGCCCAATGCCAGGCCGAGTCGACCTGACTCTGCAAAGCCCAGGCAGACAGAATGATCAAGACCAGATCAGCATAGCCGGAGAGTAGCGCAACCCGGCTTACCACAGCTGACTGCAAGATCACGGCGAGAGCCAGGAGAGGGAAAGCGATCAAATTGCGCATGAGAATTTAGGGAGTTAGTTTAGGCTGTAACGGCGAGATGTCCACCGGCCGGAAATTCGTGATGACCAATACAATCTCCAAACGAGTGAAATCCACAGCGGGTTGAACGGCGGCTCGCTGAAACAGATCAAACTCAAGGGAGCGCGTGGCTATCACCTGTCCGATGATGAGGTCCGGCGGAAAACCGCCTCCCAAGCCCGACGTCAGGATCAGATCGCCGGGTTGAACAGTTACATCCTGTGAAATCATATCGAGGGTAACATCTCCGGTGACAGAGCCAAGCAAAACTGCATCCGTCTCGGCATTCTGTATTCGAACATTGAGCGCTGAAGCGGGATCGGTGAGCAGTTGAACGCGCGCCGCGTCCGCAATGACAGCGTCGATCCGGCCGACCAATCCCTGGTTCGTCACGACCGGCATACCGCGGCGGATATCATCATTCGAGCCGCGATTGATCACGACATAATGGAGAAACGGACTCGGGTCGCGACCGATCACAGCGGCGGCTTTGTACGTGCTTTCCGGATTCGTGCGGGAGAAATCCACCAGCGCGGCCAGGATCTCAGTCTCATTGACGCGTTGTTGTAATTCGATGACTTGAGCCTGTAATTGTGAAACCTGGCCTTCCAATTCGGCGTTCCGGCTGCGCAACGAAACAATATCACGCGGCGCGGCAAGAAAGTCCTGTATGGCCTGCACTCGCGTGGCAACCCAGGTCTGCCCAGAAACAAGCGAACCGGTAAAGCGAGTGGATGCGGAACTGAAGAAACCGCCGAGCGCCAGTGCCAGAATCCCCCCCACCACCAGGAACATGATCGTCGTTTGCAACGAACGGGAAAACAAGTCTCTCATGATAACGAACTGTCAGCCGTGGCGGCTGGAATAATAGTTACGAACGATGGCGGGTACTGCCGCGCTCCAGGCCAACCAGGTACCGGCTCAAATTTTCAAAGTCTTCAAATACCAGGGCAGCGCCTCGAGCTACGCAAGTCAGGGGATCTTCAGCGACCCACACCCTCAATTTCAGATCATCCGTCAGCCGCTCAGCCAGCCCTTGCAGCAGCGCGCCGCCGCCGGCCAAACAAATCCCGATATCCATCAAATCTGACACGATTTCGGGTGGGATTTCATCCAATGCGTCTCGAACCGTGTCCAGGATCACCTGCACTGAGGCGCTCAACGCTTCGCGGACTTCGATCGATGAAATTTCCACGGTCTCGGGCAACCCACTCACCAAATTCCGGCCCCGGACCAACATCGTCTTCTCGGGCTGGAGTGGATAAGCAGACCCGATCTGCCATTTCACCTGTTCGGCGATCCCTTCGCCGATCAGCAAATTATACTTGTTTCGTAGATACTGGATTACATCCTGATCCATCTCATCACCGGCTACACGCAAGGAACGTGAGAGCACAACTCCGCTCATAGACAGCACCGCCACCTCGGTTGTGCCACCCCCTATGTCGATTACCATCGAACCGCGCACATCGCCAATCGGCAACCCGGCTCCCAACGCCGCCGCGATCGGCTCCTCGATCAAGAAGGCCTGCCGCGCGCCCGACGACATGACCGCGTCGTAGACAGCTCGTTTCTCAACCTCTGTAACCCCGGTGGGAATACCGATCACCACTCTCGGCCTGGGCAAGGGGACGACACTCTGCTCGTGGACCCGGCCGATAAAGTATTCGAGCATGATCTGGGTAACGTCAAATTCGGAGATCACACCATCCCGGATCGGCCGCACGACCATCACATTTCCGTGTGTCCGCCCCACCATCTCCTTGGCCTCCTGGCCTATCGCGAGAGGTTGGCGCAATCGCTTGTCGATCGTTACCCAGGATGGTTCGTTGATTACGATCCCCTTCCCGCGCACATGCACAAGTGTATTTGCGGTCCCGAGATCTATGGCGATATCAAGCGAAAACAGGCCTAGCAGCCAGTTAATGGGGTTGAAGGCCAATTCGGCTCCTTGAAGATGATCTAAGTGAAATCGTGCCTAACTTGGGGTATTATACCATGAGCCTTAATAATCCCTTTTTGGAAACCTTTGCCCCTAAAAAGGGTTAAAACTTCTAAACTATCCCCAGCGGAGGCAGTATGTCCAAGATCGCAGTTGTGACCGATAGTACAGCTTACATCCCTGCAGACATTTGCAAGAAACACAATATCAGTATTGCTCCACAGGTGCTCATTTGGGAAGGTCAAACCTACAAAGATGGGGTGGATATCACGCCTCAGGAGTTTTATTCCCGACTTAAAACCGCCAAGGTGATGCCCACCACTTCTCAGGTCTCGGTCGTTTCATTCCAGGAAATTTTCCAGGGCTTGGTGGATAAGGGCTTTGAGGTGGTCGCGATCCTGGTTTCCTCCAACGTTTCCGGTACGATCCAATCCGCAGCCCAGGCAAAGGATCTGATGGGTTCTGCTGGCCAGAAAGTTAATATCGTGGACAGCTTATCCGTGGCAATGGCATTGGGCTTTCAGGTTTTGAGCGTAGCGCGAGCCGCCGAGGGTGGGGCTAACCTCGCAGACTGTATTAAATTGGCAGAAAAAGCCCGCGACCATACGGGAGTCTATTTTGCAGTGGACACCCTTGAATTTCTACACCGCGGCGGACGCATTGGCAGCGCCCAGCGATTCATCGGTTCCGCCTTGAACCTGAAGCCGGTCCTGGCTCTTCAAAACGGCAAGGTCGAAGGATTGGATCGCGTTCGGACCAAGAGCAAGGCCCATGATCGGGTTTTGGAATTGGTGATGGAACAGGCCAAAGGCAAATCACCCATCCGTCTCGCAACTCTGCACGCCAACGCACCCGAAGATGCAAAAGCCTTACTCGCGCGTGCAGAGCAGGAACTCAAACCGGTCGAAAGTATTTTCACCGAGGTCAGCCCAACGGTCGGCACACACGCTGGTCCAGGTACGGTTGGGCTCGCGTATATGGCCGGCATGTAAACCCAGCTTGAAGTAATCCAACAGTCCCGCAATTTGCGGGACTGTTTTGGCTTCGGCAGGTATAATCAAAAAATGTCGCAAGCCTCCCCGCTGGTCATCGGCATCGCCGGCGGATCGGGTTCAGGAAAAACCACCGTCGCCCAGGAAATCCTCCACCGGGTTGGATCAGACAAGATCGCTTTTCTTCAGCACGACGCATATTACAAAGACCTGAGCGGTCTTCCGCCGACGCAACGCGCAGAGATCAATTTTGATCATCCCAATTCGCTTGAAACCGAATTGCTCATCAAACATATTGAGCAGCTGAAGCAAAATCAAGCGGTGGAAGTGCCTGTTTATGATTTTGGTAAAGACAGGCGCACAGATCAAACCATCCTTGTACAGCCGAGACCGGTCATTCTGGTGGAGGGAATCTTGATCCTGGCGGAACGGGCATTGCGGGAGCTCTTGGATGTCAAGTTATTCGTGGATACCGACGCAGACCTGAGATTTATTCGCCGTTTGCAACGTGACATTACCGAACGTGGCCGCACGACCCAATTCGTGATCCACCAATACCTGTCCACTGTACGGCCAATGCACCTGGAGTTCGTCGAGCCATCCAAGCGTTATGCCGACGTAATCATACCGGAAGGCGGATTCAATACCGCCGCGCTGGATATGCTGGTGGCGCGTATAGAGACACTCTTAGAATAAAACCCAAAGGAGATAACATGGCAAAACAATGGAACACCTCACCCAAGATGCTGATCGATCCCAAGAAGAAATACAAAGCCAGAATGGAAACGGATAAAGGCACGATGGTGATCGAGCTGTTCGCTGATAAGGCGCCGAATACAGTTAATAATTTTGTCTTTCTGGCACGCGCAGGCTATTACGAAGGGATCATTTTTCACCGCGTGATCGCGAATTTCATGGTCCAGGGCGGCGATCCGACCGGCAAAGGAAGCGGTGGACCCGGATACAAATTCGGGGACGAGTTTCACCCCAGCCTGAGACACGACAAACAAGGCGTGCTTTCAATGGCCAATGCCGGCCCTGGCACGAATGGTTCGCAGTTCTTCATCACGCACCTCCCAACTCCCCACCTGGATAATAAACACAGTGTGTTCGGTCAAGTGGTTGAAGGTTTGGATGTTTTGATGTCGATCGAGCCGCGTGACCCGAGCCGCGCGGACGCACCCGGCGTAAAAATCCAAAAAATAACCATTGAAGAATCGGACTAAAAAGAAGAAAGCGCGTAGAAGCGATCAACCCTCCAGGCGCGAGAAAATTCAAACGAACATTCTGCGCGTGCTGGCCTTACTCAGCGTCGTGGGGATCAGCGTCTTTATCTTCAGCATACGCGACCGCGTACATGAGTTCGCGGCCTTTGGCTATCCGGGCATTTTCCTGATCGCCCTGCTTGCGAATGCAACTGTATTTCTGCCTGCGCCGGGTATCGCAGTCGTATTTGCGATGGGCAATATTTTTCATCCGTTGGGTGTGGGACTGGCAGCCGGGACCGGCGGCGCGTTGGGTGAACTTTCCGGGTATCTGGCCGGCGTGAGCGGCCAGACGGTCATGGAACGTTCTCAACTCTATAAAAAGATCCATCCATGGGTTGAAAAATATGGTCCCTGGACCATATTGGTCCTGTCTGCCATCCCAAATCCAATGTTCGACCTGGCAGGTGTCGCAGCCGGGGCTGTTCGAATGCCCTTATGGCAATTCCTTTTATTTTGCTGGATCGGCCAGTTGATAAAAATGACCTTCTTTGCTTATGCCGGCGCGTATTCGTTGACCTGGCTGGTCAATTTCTTTCAACCCTAGGAGCTTCCATGAGTGATTACAAGAAGATTGACTCGTACCTCGAATCAAACCTGGACGAAAGCCTGGCCGAGCTTTCCAGGCTGGTCGCCCAACCCTCGGTCGGCGCGCAGAACTGGGGTCTGGAAGAGTGCGCACAGCTGGTCAGGGAGATGCTGACTGCGCGCGGCTTCAAGGCTGAGATCCTTCCGACAGGCGGCGCGCCGGTGGTTTTTGCAGAACGAAAAGGCAAAAGCAATAAAACCCTGCTCTTCTACAATCATTATGACGTTCAGCCACCTGAACCGTTGGAATTATGGGAAACGCCTCCTTTCGAACCAAATCTGAGAGATGGCAAAATGTATGGCCGCGGCGTGAGCGATGACAAGGGCCATATCGTATCCCGCTTATTCGCCCTGGACGCGCTGCTGAGCTATGAGGATGATCTGCCATGTAATATTAAATTTATTATCGAGGGCGAGGAAGAGACCAGCAGTGCGAATCTCTTCGATTTCGTCCGTAAGAACAAGGAACGTCTGAAAGCAGATGCCTGCATGTGGGAGTTCGGGGGCGTAGACCATCGGGATGTCCCCATCCAATATCTTGGCCTGCGCGGTATCTGTTACGTGGAGCTTTCAGTGGAGAAGCTTTCCACCGATGTTCATTCAGGATTA
>CAYUUJ010000074.1:0-7863 GCA_964447845.1 uncultured Anaerolineaceae bacterium | reverse complement strand
GTCGGAGGTGGCGAAGCGGCCGCCGTCCAACTGCACCATCGGGCGCAGGTCGGGCGGGATGACCGGCAGGACCGTCAGGACCATCCACTCGGGGCGATTGCCCGAGCGGCGAAAGGCTTCCACGACCTTGAGGCGGGTGGTGGCCTTCTTGCGTTTCTGTTTGGACTTGGTGGTACGCACCTCGTGCCACAGCTCTTCCTTCAGCTTATCCAGGTCGAGGCGTTCGAGAATGTCATAGAAAGCCTCGGCGCCCATGTCGGCGCGGAAGACCTGTCCCCAGCGTTGTTTCAGTTCACGATAGCGGATCTCGCTGATGAAGGTAAACGGGCGCAGTTCCAGCAGTTCATCGCGCTGGCGGGACGTCACGTTCTGCGAAGCGGAGGACTGGTCTTCGAGTTGATTGCGAAGCGCCTCCATGTCCTGATCGGCCTGCGCTTTAATGCGGGCGGACTCGGTCTTGAGCTCGTCCAGCTCGCGCGTCTTCTGATCCTGCAGTTCGTTCTCCAGGGCTTCCAGTTTTTTCTGGACGATCTTTTGCACCTGGCTGATATGCTTGTTATTAACTTTATCGCCGGCATCCAGCACTTTCTCGCCGGTCAGCTCGAATACGATGGCCTTCTTGGCCGGTCCACCCATTTGTTCCTGCAGGGTCTTCTCGAGTTTCTGACCTTCTTTGATGACCGGGTCGAGCTGCTCACCGATGCGCTCGTCGTAGCCCGTCTCCAGGCCGGCGCGCTTCTGATTGATCTCAGCCATGGTCTGGTCACGCAGGGTCTTGATCCCGGCGATCTTGGAGTTGATCCCGGAAGCCTGTTCGCGCTCGGAAACCGTGATCTCATCCTCGATGCGTTTGAGGGCTTTTTGACGGGCTTCCTCGTCCACGTATGTCACGATGTATTGGGCGAAGTACAGCACGCGGTCCAGGTTGCGGCGCGAAATATCGAGCAGCATCCCGAGATAGGAGGGGATGCGGCGTGTGTACCAGATATGCGCCACGGGCGTGGCCAGCATAATGTGGCCCATGCGTTCGCGGCGGACGGCGGCGCGGGTCACTTCGACGCCGCACTTATCGCAGATAATACCTTTGTAGCGGGGGTTCTTGTACTTGCCGCAATAACACTGCCAGTCGCGGGTCGGGCCAAAAATGGCCTCGCAAAATAACCCGTCCTTCTCAGGCCGCAGGCGGCGATAGTTGATCGTTTCGGGTTTGAGTACCTCGCCATACGACCACGATAGGATCGTTTCGGGCGAAGCCAGGCTGATGCGGAGTGCGGTCAGTCCCTTGGTTTCCACTGGGCTCTCCTCGTTACTAAAAAATTAGGGGCGCTCCGAGTATCTCTTGATAGCGTGTAGTCAACGCCTTAAGAGACAAACAAAGGCAAGCGCTCCGAGAGGTTTCTCTCAAGCGCTTGCAACGTTTTCTCGGTTTTATGTCATCCAACGGTTGGATTATACGCGAAACTAGATGTAAGGTCAAGGCCATTTAGTTTGGACTATACGCTCTACCCGCCCTGGGAGTTGGTGCCCTTCGATGTGCTTGGGCACGAGAACCGTGCCCCTACCTGCCGGCCCGGTTCCGGTACAACTTCTCATTCGGCACCCCCAGCATCCTGCTTACGTCCACAGACTGGCCGATAAAATCAGCCACTGCCTGGCTGGCCGCCCCCGGCGAGACCAGCATCTTATTGTAATCCACATACAGCACCTGAATATTGGGTTGGCGCGCCAGCCAGTATTTCACGGCGCCCAGATGCTTCTGGAATTGCGCCTCCATCTCCTGATCCTGGATGGCGGACTGCTCGGCGCGGTTGGTGAGCATTTTCTTTTGGGAGGCCAGCACCTCTCCAAGCGATCGCTCCATGAAGATCACTTTGTATCTGTGGTCCGCCGGCAGGTGTTCCAGCAAGGCAGAGATGATCTTGACGACCTTCCCTTGCGCGCCATCCATCCATCCGCCGGAACCTTCGGCCAGTTGTTTAACCGCTTCGAGCTCGAAGTAACCGTTCGGGTTGTCGTCATCCGCGGCGCGCACGGCGTCCGTGACGACCTGCAAACCGCCTTCAGCCAGCATCTTCATCATCATGGAGGTGCCTGAGCGCGGCAATCCTGAAACGACAATAATATCTTTCGCTTCGGCTTTGTTTTTTCCTGTCAGTTTTTTGAACATCTTATGCTTTTTGGTATCTGGCGTTGTTGGCCTGCAGCTTTTCAAGCAGCTCTTCTTTGAGTGGTTTTGCGAGCGCCGGCAGTTGAAGGTAAAGATCGTTCAACTCCTCGGGATCGTTTTGCAGATCGTAAAGTTCGAACGAGTCTTCTCTGCCGTAACCCGTATAGTAGATCATCTTATACGGACCTTTGATCATCGCCACAGTGGCCTTGGTGAGCGGCTCGTAGGGCGCATTCGCCTTGGCCTCCAGAGTGAATGTTGAGCGATCCAGATCCTCCGCGCCGCCCAGGCCGGGAAGCAGCGTACCTTCCGCCCATTCAGGAACGGACTTTCCGGAGAGGTGCAGCAGCGTGGGCAGAATGTCCACGTGGTTGGTGGGGGCGTAGATATCCTGCCGGGTCCGCTGACCAGGCGCCGAGATCATGAGCGGGATGTGCGTCAGGGGTTCATACAATAACTTGGTCACGTGCCCTTCCACACCGCGCTCGAAACTCTCCCCATGATCCGAGGTCACGATCAGATGGGTTTGATCCAACACCCCGCGCGTTTCCAGGGATTCTACCAGCCTGCCGAACTCCGCATCCACGTTGGCGATGTACTCATCATAATTCTGCCGGCGGCCATTAAGCTTGCTATTCAATGTGTGGTCACCCAGCCAGTGATCCGGTTTGCGTGCGGGCTGGTAATTATCCAGGAATTTGTTGTCGAAATCCTTGCTCGGTTTGTAGGGGGAATGAGGCGCCCATAAATGAAAGTAGGTCAGGTACGGGGCGCGCAATTCTTCAATGCTCGCGATCAGCCCGTCAAAAACGTCCTTCAGCCGGAAGAGGATGGGGTGATCACCGGCCCGCGGCAGGCCGCGCGGATAGTCCTCGTCATGGGCGCGCGCCTCGCGGCTGCGCAGGAGCAGGCGGTCCGTCAGCCCGAAGACGAGCGATCCGGGCGGTGTGCCGTCCTGGAAAAGGAAACTATCGTAGGCTCGATAACTGCCGACCAGGTCCCCGCGGATCTTTTCGCCCATCACCTGTGCGATGACGCTGAAAGCGCTGGGCGGCAGGATCGTTTCAAGGTCATCTTCGAATTGACCGAAAAAATAATTCGGGAGCAGGTTTTGTGAATAAGCCAGGCGCTGATATTCGTCGCCGAGCGCGGTGAAGATATTGTGATCGACGCGCTCGCGTTGGATCAGGCCGCCGATATTAAATGCGCGATGGGTCCAGGGATACGTCCCGGTCAGCAGGGTCGCTGTTCCCGGGGAGGTGTAGTTGCCCCCGGAATGATGGTTGTGATATAAGGTGGCGCGCTCCGCGAATTTGGCGAAATGCGGCGTCGTTTCCCTCTTATAGCCATAAACGGACAAGTTTCGAGCCGACATGGCGTCGAAAAGCAGGATGATCACATTCGGCAGATTTGTTTTTCCGAATGCCAGGCCCGGCGCAAGCTGTGAGAGGGCCGCCGCGCCGGATGCCAGGCCGGCAAGTTTCAAGAAGTCGCGTCGTGATGGTTTAAGCATCGGTCTATCTAGGTGATCACCCTAATCAGGATGGCGAGCAGGGACAGGATGCTGATCGGGATGGAGATATAAAGAAAAATGATGGCGCGGTCCGCGAGCACCTCAAGAACTCTGCGCAGGAAGGAGATTCGTCCCAGGAAAAAAACGATCAGCAGGATGGCGACGAATACGGCCGGCGCCCAGCGGATCAGCTCGGCCGGATAATATGCTTTCGTGCTGAACTGTTTTGCGATCAGCATCATAAATCCCAGCCCGAGGATCGCCAGCCCGGCGCCGCGCGCCACAAAGGCATCCAGGAATAACTTGCGTGGCAGGATCATGCTGAACAGGATAATTCCGGCCAGGACGACAATGCTCTCCAAAAAATTCGTGGCCATTGAATAGGTGAAGATGCTGAACACATCCCCGATGCTCAGGCCTCTCAGCCAGCCGGGTACGTTGTAGTTGAACCATAATGTGGTCCAACTGTAGACCATCAGGACGATGACGGCGTAGACCGGGATGATCTTCTCGCGTGGGGGCAGCCGGCTAGAGATATCCAAGCCCTTTCAACCTTTCTTCCACATCCTTTTGTCCCTGCGAGCCCATTTGTGAAGGCGGCTTGATATAGGATTGATCCAGATGTTTGCCGAGGGCCAGGAAGGGAATATCGCGGAAAGAAAGGCCGGGCATGTTCTTCACATCGCGGTTGGCGAATAAAACACCCGGGACCATGTTCGAGTCGATGCAGTGATCCGCACCCCAGTGATCATGGTTGGCCTCCAGCGACACGGCGCCGATCCGCCCGAGACCCGTGTCAGACGAGGCGCGGTATTTCGGAGCGTACCCGATCACCAGGTCCGGGCCGAGGCGGCTGTATGGACCGGTGAAGGCTTCATGCTTGAGCAAGACGCGGCTGATGATGGTCTCTCCGTCCGGAGTCTTCCAGTCCAGCAATTTGCCCCGGATCTCTGCCAGCAGTGCCTCGAGTTCGGCAGCCTGCACGATGCCGCGGCCTTCGCGTCCGGCCACGTTCAGGTACAAACTGTTCAGACCGAGCGCGTAGGCCGTGGTCTTCTCCCAATCCACTTTGCTGAGGTCATTGCCGTCCGGTTCGGCGAGAGTCAGATAGCCATTGTGTTTCAGCCAGTGATTGAGATGGACCTTGTGTTCGAAGGTTTTGAAACCATGATCGGATAGGATCAGGAAGCGGACCTTATCCAGCCCGAGCGAATCGATGCGGCTCTGCACCTGGCCGACGAACCCGTCCAGCTTTCCGTACCATTGCTCCACCAGGTCCGGGCGATCGCGCAGGAACATGTGCTGAACGCGGTCGAGACAATCAAAGATGCCAGCCAGCACGCCTTCTTTAAAACCATCCAGGCGGCGGTAATAGATGCGCTTGCGCGACTCAAAGATCGAATCGCACAGGCTGAGAAATTGCTCGTCTGTGATGCAGCCGTCTTCGAGCGCGTTGGTATCCTGCGGCCAGCCGAGTGTGAGGAACGGGCCGGTATTTTTCCAGGCATCTTTTACCAATGAAGGGGGCGTGGCGTAATGCCACGGCGAGTGCAGCGGATGGATCTGCAGCGGCAGAAAATAAAGACTGAGGCGTTGCTTTACCTCGGTGAGGATGACTTGCGTGATGGCGTGCACGGTATAGGCAAAGCCGCCCGGAAATTGCACTTCGAGGATCGGACTCCATACTCCGAGCTTGAGGTCCAGCTTTTGTTTGCCGACCGTCAGGCGGACCGATCTATCGTCCAGGACGTCCACGCTTACCGGCTGGACGAGCGGCTTGATCCCGTCTTTCGTTTTGGTGCTCGGCCCTTCCAGGCTGCCGTTAAATTTTCCCTTACCGGCCGGCTCCAATTTGAGGACTTTAACTTTTTTCTTTTCAGCAGGTTCTGTGGTCAGATAGGTACCCACACCCAGTTGGCCGCGGATATCCGGCGTGCCCAAACCGGGGATCGTGGCGACCGGGATCTCCGGCCGGGCTGGGAATAAAGCCGGCCACCAGAGCGCGGTGGCCGGGTAGCCCATTTCAGCGGCTTCTTCGAATAAAGTTCGCGTTGTGTATGGCGGCAGGAACTGCTCGCCCAGCGCGCTTTGGCGTGTGGGCAGGATCGACACGTAGGGGATATACGTGGCCGGATCGCGGTGGACGAAATCGAAGATCCCGTGAGAACCGGGATCCACGCCGGTCGCGATGCTGGTCCATGAGACTTCGGTTTGCGGAGGCGAACAGACCTCTAAACGGGAATAGCCCCCATCATTCGCGTACTTTGCCAGGTTCGGAGTATTACCACTTTCCAGGAGCCGCTCGAATATGGCCGGGTCGAATGAGTCAAACCCGACGATGACCGTACGCATTTATTGCTGGTCCTCATCTTTGTCCTTGCGAAAGCGGCGGCGCAGACGGGCGATGCCCTCGCGGATCCTGCCCGAAAAGACGAGCAGTGCTCCGGAAGCGACCGCAAAGATGGCGGCCAGGGCTTGAAATAAAACACCACCGGTATTCGGATCAATATACATTTTGCCTCTCTATCTCTTACTGCTTGCAGTTTATTCAGGAAAAGCAGGTGGGAATTTTACTCTCTTTCATAGGCCTCGTAAACCCTCGCCTTGACACCCCCCTGTGCCTCAGGTAAAATCTTGTTCCGCTCGGCGATTTGTTGCGCCATCTTCGATATGCGGGAGAATTTTGGGCCTGTAGCGCAGTTGGGAGCGCGCCTCAATCGCACTGAGGAGGTCAGGGGTTCGAATCCCCTCAGGTCCACCAGGTTTGCAATTTACGATTGCCAATTTTAGATTTACAATTTGGATGCACGGCGACAATCGTAAATCGTAAATCAAAAATCGTAAATTGACATGGGCCCATAGCGCAGTTGGGAGCGCGTCTCAATGGCATTGAGAAGGTCGGGGGTTCGAATCCCCCTGGGTCCACTATGCTATAATTGCGAAAATATTAAAGGTCACGGCAGGAGTAGTAGGTCATCCCGTCAGCGAGAAGGGAGATGGGCTTTGCCCAGGTGGAAGCCCCTCACAGCGTCCCCGGGAGCGCAGTCTCAAGACCGAACTCGCCTGTCCTCTCGCAAGAGGGATTGCACTGGTGAAGGATCCACGAAGAGCACGAAAGGCCTTTAGTGGAAAGTAATCAGTGACGGGAAAGCCCGTTACAGCGTTGAGAGGTCTGCTCGTCGGTTAGTCAGCTAGTCAATTAGTCGGGTCGTGTGTCTTCCAAGAACGGCGGCCATCAGACTAGGAGACTTTCAGACTACATGACTAGCCGACAACCTGGGTGGTACCGCGGAGGATTCCTTCGTCCCTGAGTGGATGAAGGAATTTTTGTTTATAGACGATGGACCATGGCTAAGAAGGAGGCCGACATGAAACCGAATATTCGTATCAACTGGATCTTCTGGAAACAAGGCCCTCTTCTTCCAGCCTGACTTAACGTCATTATCCGACTTGACACCTGACACTTGACACTTAAACACCTGACACTTTATTTGATGAGGAAAGAATGGCCACGAAAAAGAAAACGAAGAAGAAGTCTGCTGTAAAGAAAAAGGCAATACGCAAGCCGGCTGTCAAAAAGAAAGCGCCTAAAAAGACCGCCAAGCCGATCAAGAAAGCGGCCGCGCCCAAAGCGAAAAAACAAGCTGTTAGAAAAGCCGCGCCGAAAGCCCAAAAATCTTTTACGCAGGAGAACCACTATGAGCCCACCAAAGTGGAGAAGAAATGGCAGGCGAAGTGGGAGGCGGACAAGCTCTATCGCGCGGTCATCGATACGAGCAAACCGAAACATTACGCGCTGACCATGCTGCCCTATCCGAGCGGCGACCTGCACATCGGTCATTGGTATGCGATGACGCCCTCCGACGCGCGCGCCCGCTTCAAGCGCATGAACGGCTACAACGTCATGTTCCCGATGGGCTTCGATGCGTTCGGCCTGCCGGCAGAGAACGCGGCCATCAGCCGCGGCATCCACCCGAAGCAGTGGACCTTCAAGAATATCGAGAACATGCGCAAGCAGTTGAAGAGCATGGGCGCCATGTTCGACTGGCAGCGTGAGGCGGTCTCGGCCGACCCCAATTACTATAAATGGACCGAGTGGTTTTTCGTTCAGTTATTCAAGCACGGCCTGGCGTATCGCAAGATGTCCGCCGTGGACTGGTGCCCGAAGGACAACACCACCCTG
>CAYUUJ010000073.1:0-7888 GCA_964447845.1 uncultured Anaerolineaceae bacterium | reverse complement strand
GCTGATCAACGGCGCGGGCGGCGGCGTGGGTTCGTTCGCCGTTCAGATCGCAAAGTCGTTCGGCGCGCAGGTCACGGCCGTGTGCGGACCGGGAAGCGTGGAGATGGTCCGTTCGCTCGGCACGGACCAGGTGGTCGACTACACGCGCGAGGACTTCACCCGCAGCGACCGGCGCTACGATCTCTTCCTGGAGGTGTCCGGGGACCGATCCTGGCGGGAGTACCGGCGCATTCTGAAACCCGAAGCCCGCTTCATCATCATCGGCGGCCCGCGCAGCAATCGCGTGATCGGACCCCTGGCGCATATATTGAAACTTCGTCTCGCAGCTTTAGGCGCCAGCCAGAAACTGGCTTTCTTCATTGCCAAAGTGAACACGGAAGATTTGCTGATCCTGAAAGGGATGTTCGAGGCCGGGACCTTGAAGTCGGTTATCGACCGGACCTATCCGTTGAGCGAGACCGCCCAAGCTTTCCGCCGTATGGGAACCGGCCACGTCCCCGGGAAAATTGTAATTACCGTCGCACAATAAACAATTAAGTCGCAAAAAATATATTAATATGCGGAGAATGGAAAATGAGCGCGCAGAAAACGATGGTTAATACGGTTGACCCGGATGATAAATGGTTGTATCGAGTCGGCGGTATCTCCGCATTCGTGCTCGGTATCGGGTATATCATCATCATTGCATTATATATTTCCGCTGGAGATCCGCCGTAGTCGCATTTCAACACTCGGGATACTTTGTACACGGATGACACGGACTACACGGAAAGAACCTTCGGGTTTTTTCCGTGTAGCTTCGTGTTTTCCTCGAAATCCGTGTACGAAATCCCGGCCCGTCTGGGATACGCCCTGTCTTTCGCCGAGCTAGTTTATCAGCAGGGCAATTAATCACTAATTCCTGATTCCTAATTACCTTCCTTTACCCTATCCGTGTACAAAAATAGCCTCAGACGTAGTCCTCGAATCCAGAGGCACTCCATGAGCAGTCCAAATAACCGGAATCAAGGCATCATCGACGAATTTCGAACGAACGACGGCAAGGTCGGCGGACATTTCGCCGGGCGGAATCTGCTGCTTCTGCACACGACTGGGGCCAGAACGGGTCAAGCACGTCTCAACCCGGTGGCGTATACAGCCGATGGCGACCGGCTGGTGGTGATCGCCTCAAAGGGCGGCGCCGACACGAATCCCCACTGGTACCATAACCTGGTAGCCCATCCGCAGGTCATGGTGGAGGTTGGCACCGAAAAGTTCCCCGCACGCGCGGCGGTGGCGGCCGAACCCGAGCGCAGCCGCCTGTACGACCAGATGGTATCTGAATTTCCAGCCTTTGCCGAATACAAGACCAAGACCAAACGCGTCATCCCGGTCATTGTGCTGACGCCTGCCAGGTAAGCGCCGACCCGACCACCGATGAATTTCTTGACTCCCCCAACCGCAAATGATAAACTCGCATCATCTTAATCCTGAAAGGAGGCACATCGAAATGAAAACCAGCGCGTTACGCATATCTGTCCCATTGAGCGTGCCTCCTGAAGGTGAGATATAGTCACGGATTAATCCGTTTCGATCGACATGTCACCGCAGGCGCGTCCCGCCCCTGCGGTTTTTTATTTAAGCAGTAGGGGCAGGTCTGAGACCTGCCCCTACTTGAGGAGAAATTTGATGAATTCCCGAAGCCGGAAATTCCTGTCCTATTACAAACCTTATCTGGGACTGTTACTTGCAGACATAGGGTGTGCCTTTATTGTCTCGGCCACCACCTTGTTACTCCCGTTATGCGCGCGCTACATCACCAAAAATGTGCTGGAGGGAGGCGCGCCGAATGCGATCGACCAGATCCATGCAATGGGCGCCTTGATGCTGCTCTTGCTGCTGATCCATATCGCCTGCAACATGTTCGTCGACTATCAGGGGCATATGATGGGCGCCAGGATGGAGAGCGATGTGCGCCGTGAGCTGTTCGAACATTACCAGAAGCTCTCGTTCGGCTTTTACGATGAACAAAAAACGGGTCAATTAATGTCCCGGATGACCAACGATTCGTTCGATCTGGCGGAGTTATATCATCACGGCCCTGAAGATATCGCCATTTCATCCTTGAATTTTATCGGTGCCTTCGCGATCCTGATCAGCATCGATTTCCAGCTGGCGTTGATCGTGTTGCTCTTTTTTCCGGTCATGGCGGCTTATACGTATTATTTCAACAAGCGCATGAACATTGCCTTGAGAAGGAGCCGGGAACGGATCGGCGATATCAATTCGCAACTTGAAGACACACTGGCGGGCATCCGGGTTGTCACCTCCTTTACGAACGAAGAGATCGAAAAGGGGAAGTTTGCCTACGAGAACGATCGTTTCGTGGCCAGCAGGAGAGACGGCTATAAAAGCGAGGCTTACTTTTCGGCAGGCTTGATCGGGTTTACGCAGCTCATGACCATTGCCACCATCGTATTTGGCGGTGTGAGAATCCTGCATGCCTCGCTGGATCTGGCCGATCTGTTGACATTCCTACTCTGTATCGGCATCCTGATCGAGCCCATCATCCGGTTTAGCAATTTCGTCCGGCTGTACCAGGAGGGAATTACCGGGTTTGAGCGGTTCATGGAGGTTATGGAGGTGGAGCCGGACATCCGGGACACCGCCGGCGCAGTTGAGCTGACTCATGTTCAGGGAAATGTGGAATTCAAAGACGTATCCTTCAAATACAAGGAAGAGCATGATTATGTCCTGAAGAACGTGTCCCTGAATATTAAAGCTGGAGAATACATTGCCCTGGTGGGGTCGTCCGGCGTCGGGAAAACGACCCTGTGCTCTTTGATCCCCCGCTTTTATGAAATTAACGCCGGGAAAATACTCCTGGACGGAAGGGATATCCGGGATATTCGCTTGCGCTCATTGAGGGGCAACATAGGCGTGGTGCAGCAGGATGTATATTTGTTTACCGGTACTGTGGCAGACAATATCCGCTACGGCAAGCTGGATGCGAGCCAGGAGGAGATCATTCAGGCTGCCAGGAAGGCGAATGCCCACAATTTCATCCTCTCGTTACCGGACGGATACGATACGGATATCGGTCAGCGCGGCGTGAAATTATCCGGGGGACAAAAGCAGAGGCTGAGCATCGCGCGCGTCTTTCTGAAAGATCCGCCCGTGATCATTTTTGATGAAGCGACCAGCGCCCTGGATAACGAGAGCGAGAGAGCCGTTCAGGATTCGATGGAGAAGTTAACCCAGGACCGCACCATGCTGGTCATAGCCCACCGTTTGTCGACCGTCCGGAATGCGCAGAGGATCGTCGTATTAACCGATAACGGGATCGATGAACAGGGAACGCACGAGCAGTTGATCGCCTTGAACGGCGCGTATGCGAATTTATACAATATGCAATTAAAAATCTAAGACCGGAGTGTTGTTTCGGCAGACGCAAAAGTCAACCACAGATACCCTGACGGGCACACGTGAACGCGGATGAACAACGAGGATTGATGAAGGACGATCTCCAATAGTTCATCCACCCTAAGAGGTTTATCAGCGTTCATCTGTGGTGAATAATGCGTATTGCACTCATCTCCGCTTCGCGAATTCCCCCAGTATCCGCTCCTGCCTCTTCCCCCACGTAAACCCGGCCACATCCTGCCGCGCCTGCTTTCCAAGCACAGTCCTGCGTGCTTCATCGCCAAGCAAAGCCTCAATCACAGAGCTCCACTCCCCAATTACTAATTCCCAATTACCTGGTCGACAAAACACAGCATTCCTATCATTCAACACTTCCCGAATAGACGGCAGGTCCGCTGAAACAATGGCGCGCCCGGCGGCCATATACTCGAACATCTTCATCGGGTTGATCACTTCGGCGATGTCCTGCCCGCTGCTGGCTTCGATCGAGCGGCCGTAAGGCATGAGCAAAACATCCGAGGCAGCCTGATAGAGCGGGATGGCGGTGTGTTCCACAAAACCCGTCATGGTCACATTCTGCATGCCTGTCATGTGCAGCTTGCCGCGCCAGGTCTCCACCAGCTTGGGCGTCCCTCCCACCCATAAGAATTTCACCTGCGGCATGCGCCGCGCCAGCTCGAACATCAGGTCCGCGCCGCGGCCGGGGTAGATGTGACCTGTGAACCCAACGGTGGATCCATCGGGCAGATTCAATCGCCGCCGCGCTTCCGCGGGACTCGGCAGGTCTGCATATTTCTCCAATTCGACGCCGTTCGGCGCGACCAGCACTTCCCCGTCCGGAAAGCCGAGACCCGTCGAACGCTCCAGTGCATTTCTCAATGCATGAGTCGTGACCGTCATAAGTTTGCGCCCGCGTGCGCTCCAAAACTGTCGCAGCCACCAGGCGCCCATCTGCCCTGCAACATCGGCATGCATTTCAAGCACCACAGGAGAGCCGCTCCACAGCGCGAGCACAGCGGATTGCGGAAGCCATGTATAGATCAAGTCGGCTTGAAATTTTTTCGCGGCGCGCTCGGCGTGCAGGAGGAAGTCCAGGCGGTTGAGTCCCCTCACAGACGGGAACAGCTTCAGGTACGGTGCGACGCGCAGTCCATAATGAGCCATCAACGCCTCGGGCGGGAGCAACTCAGCCTCAGCCGGCGCAAAGACGCGCACAGCCTGCCCTGTCTCGATCAAAGCCTGGGTCACCTTCATGGCCTGGATCGAGTTGGCCGTCAGGGACGGGATGCGGGAGTTGGTAATGACTGCGATTCTCAAGATTCACCACAGATGAACGCTGATGAACGTTTCAGGGTGGATGAACTGATCAACATCGTTCTTCATCAAACCTCGGTGTTTATCTGTGTTCATCTGTGGTTAAAGACTCCTGATTTCGTATCTCTCTCAGCCCGCGCCAGACGATGGCCCCGACGGAACTCACGTAATAAAACGACAACAACGCGGCTTCGGCCACGTAACCATAGCGCGGCACAAACCCGAAGCCAAGCGACATCTTGACCAGGCCGGCAGTCAGAGTGGCCGTAAGCGGGAATTCAGGCAGGCCCAGCGAGAGCAGCAACGGTCGATTCCAAAACAAGGTGTAATTAAAGACCAGGCCTACCAGCAAGACCAGCAAAGCCGGATAGGCTGACGTATACGCTTCACCATAGAAAGACAACAGCCAGCGTCCAAACAAAATAAAGCCTGCGGCGATGGCCAGATTGTAAACCGCCGCAACGGAAGTGATCTTGCGCAGGAAATCCCGCAGGCGCGGCCAGGCTTTCTGCACCACCAGCCGGTTGATTTCCGGATAGGTGGTCAGGATGAACGGGTTGGCCGGTACCGATAACAAGCTCACGATCGCATACGCGGCTTTGTAATAACCGGCCGCCTCGCTGGTGAGAAAATAACCCACCCACAGGATCTCGCTCTCGCGAAAGAGCAGGATGACAGTGGCGCTTAAATTCGAACTGACCGCAAAACGCGCCAGCTCTCGAATCTTCGGCAGCACGGAAAAGGAGGCTCGCCACCATCCGCCGCCAAGCCTCTTTGTAAGATGATAGAAAGCTGTGAAAAATAAACCCAGCCCGAGCAAAACTTTCCCCGCCAGATAGGCATACAACACGAAGCGCACATCACCCTGGAATAAGAATGCATATGTGATCAACCCGACCGTCAGAATACTTTGCAGGAGATTGATCACGCCTTCCAGTTTGATCCTGTCCAGCATTTGCAAAACACCGCGCGAGGTTTCGGTATTAAAGTTGGCGAGCAAGCCCAGGGCGTAAAGAATGAACAATCCCGCGCTGCCGGGAGTCTTTGCAATATGCTCGGAAGCCAGCCCTGCAGAGGCCGCGACGGCCAGAAAAGCCAGCACTGAGACAAGGCCTTCGCTTAAGGAGGCGGCTTTGATCAATGCGCCTGTTTTTTCGTGCCCGTCTTTTTCGAGATGCTCACCCCCGTATCGCACCACCAACTCGCTCATCCGGAACGAGAGCAGCCCATTGACCGTGGAGGTATAAGCCATCACGATCGCCACCAGGCCGAACCCGGCCGGTCCCAACAAGCGGGCGGCTAGAATACTCTGCACAACGCTCAACCCGAGGCTGACGGCGTTGCTGCTGAATAACGCGCCGCTGTTGCTGACCACGCGGCGCAGCAAGTCGTCGTCGCGCCAGGAGGATGTAATTCGTTTAAAAAAAGACATGGTTGGGGGAATTTACGATTTACGATTTACGATTGCCAATTGACCTTCGACGTTCGACCTTTGACTTGTACCTAACCCATCAATCGAAAGCGTACTCCCTCACGGAGTTTTTATATCCCTCGCCCATTCACGCTCGGCGTTGTACCATTCCACCAGGCGCCCGACCCCCTCGCGCAAACTGACCTGCGGTTCCCAGCCCAACAGTTCACCGGCCTTGTTCACATCCGCCCAGTTGTTCTTCATATCCGCCGTGTTCGGAGGGCCGTGGACCACTTCCGCTTTCCTGCCCACCACCTCTTCGATCAATTTCACAAGGTTGTTGATCGTGATCACCTCATGGCCACCCAGGTTGATGACCTCATAGCCCAGAGGCTTCAGCGCTGCGATGACGCCACGCGCGATATCATCGATATAGGTGAAGCCGCGCGATTGCTCGCCGTTCCCGTTGACGCGCACCGGCTGGCCCTCACTGATCCACTGCGTGAATCGAAAGATCGACAGGTCAGGCCGCCCGGCCGGGCCGTAGACCGTGAAGAAGCGCACCACGGTCACGTCGATGCCATACAGGTGATGATAGGCATGCGTCATGGCTTCAGCGCCTTTTTTGCTGGCCGCATATGGTTGAAGCGGTTCACTGCTCGAAGCGGTTTCAGGTGTGGGATAGGGTGGATCCTCCCCGTAAATACTGGACGTCGAGGCCAGGATGAATTTCGGAGTGCCGTGTTGGCGGCACAGTTCCAGCATGTTCAGCGTACCGATCATATTGGATTCCACGAAGATCCACGGGTTCTCCACGCTGGCGCGCACACCTGCCCAGGCAGCCAGGTTGATCAGGCCGTCATATTTCGCTCCCAACGTGGAGAAGACACTCTCTTTGTCGGAAATATCAACTTTATGAAATTTAAAGCCGGGCATGGCTTGCAGCCGCTTCAAGCGGTACTCTTTCATGCGCAGGTCGTACGCCGCGCTCAGGTTATCCGCACCCGTGACGGTGTGTCCCTGTTGAATGAGCATCTCGCTCGTGCGGGCGCCGATAAATCCAGCTGCGCCAGTCACCAGATAATGACCCATTAAAGCCTTTCGATCCGCGGATTGTCTTTCGCCAGCGCCCCTGTGGCATTGCGGGTATCAAAGATAAATTTTGCCGATTCAACAATGGCCGCATAATCGTACGCCGAATGATCCGTCACGATCACCACCACGTCCGCCTCCCGGACGGATTTGAGCATGTCGCTGACGCTGTCCATGTGCCAGCCTTCCTTCTCATGATGGATGTGCGAGACATACGGATCGTGATATTCAACCCGGGCGCCTTTCTGTCTCAGCAGGCCGATCACATCTAGGGCGGGTGATTCGCGCACGTCGTCGGTATCGGGCTTGTAGGCCGCGCCCAGCACCAGCACCTTCGAGTCTTTCAACGTCTTACTGCGGTCGTTCATGGCGTCCAGCACGCGGCCGACCACATAGCGCGGCATGTTGGTGTTGATCTCCGAGGCCAGCTCGATAAAGCGCGCGTTGTAATTAAAGGACTTCATCTTCCAGGAAAGGTATAACGGGTCGACCGGGATGCAATGGCCGCCCAGACCGGGCCCGGGTGTGAACTTCATAAAGCCGAACGGCTTGGTGGCAGCCGCGTCGATCACCTCCCACACGTCCACGCCGAGGCGCTCGCACATGATCGCCATTTCGTTCACCAAACCGATGTTGATCATGCGGAAGGTATTCTCCAGCAGCTTGGCC
>CAYUUJ010000072.1:0-7889 GCA_964447845.1 uncultured Anaerolineaceae bacterium | reverse complement strand
CTGACCGGCAAGCCGTATCATGACTTTAAAAAACGCGAGGTCGAATTTCTCCCGGCCGCGCGCCTGGAGGAAGGTTTGGTGCCCGGCCTCACGCTGACCGAGCATTTTTTGCTGGCTGAGGAACCCCAGGGCGTTTTTATCGACCGCGAGTATGGCTATAAACTGGCGGAAGACCGGATCGGTTCATTCAATATCAAGGGCAAGCCTCTCAGCCCGGTCGAGTCCCTCTCCGGTGGGAATCAACAACGCATGTTGCTGTCGCTGCTGCGCGACCCGCTCGCGTTGGTCCTGATCGAACACCCGACCCGCGGACTGGATATCGAGTCGGTGATCTACATATGGGGCAAACTAAAAGAGCGCTGCAAGCAAGGGGCGGCGATCGTGTTTATTTCTTCAGACCTTGAGGAGCTCCTGCAATACAGCGACCGTGTGCTGGTCTTTTTCAGCGGCAAGGTATCACCGCCGTTGGATGCGGCCAGGACCACGGTCGAGCAATTGGGTCAACTGATCGGCGGCAAGGGTTGGCCGCAAAAGGGATAGGATCTTCATCCAAAAATCATTATGACAAGAGATAATTGGATCAATTTTGGATTTCAACTCGCAGCGTTAGCCCTGGCGCTGGTGTTCACAACGGTCATATTAATATTAGCGGGCGCGCCTCCCTTGGAAGCGTATGCCAATATCATTTCCGGCTCGATCGGATCATTCAGAAAACTTGCGGATGTGCTCGTAAGCTGGGTGCCATTGATCTTAACCACCGCGGGTTTGCTGATCACTTTTTCCGCCGGTTTGTGGAATATTGGTGTGGAAGGGCAGATCACGCTCGGTGCGATCGCAACGACGTGGGCTTTGCGGTCACTACAGGATAGCGGTCTGCCACCGGCGCTGATCATTTCCTTGAGCATTTTGGCAGGCATGCTCGGAGGCGCGCTGTGGGCTGCCCTGGCCGGCGTGCTTAAAACCTTCGGAGGTGTGAATGAGATCTTTGGCGGGCTCGGCCTGAACTTCGTCGCCACTGCACTGACTTTATTCCTTATCTTCGGACCCTGGAAACGGCCGGGAGTCGGTTCGATGAGCGGCACCGAACCATTCGATCCATCGCTCTGGCTGCCAACATTTCCAACACTTAGGCTGAGCCCCTGGGGTGTACTTCTGGCCAGCGCGGGTATCGTATTCGTTTATTTCTTATTGCAGAACACATATTTTGGTTTGCGCCTTAAAGCCGTCGGCCGGAATTTTCGTGCCGCGTATTTGTTGGGAGTTCCAACCTGGCAGTACACGCTGTATTCGTTCCTGCTGTGTGGGGCATTTGCCGGCGCGGCGGGCGCGCTGCAGGTGACAGCGGTCTATCACCGGTTGATCCCTTCCATCTCGAGCGGATATGGGTATCTGGGACTGCTGGTGGCCATGTTGGGAAATTATCAGGCGCTTTGGTCCGCGCTGGTGGCGTTTTTCTTCGCGGCGCTCAACATTGGCAGCATCCAGCTTCCGATCGTTTTGCATCTCGATTCCTCCCTGGCGGGCGTATTGCAAGGGTTGCTGGTGTTGTTTGTCCTGATGGTCGAAGGAGCGCGGCGGCGCCTGATGCGACGCTCATAAAAAGATCATGGAACTCAACGCGCTCATCATCGGACTTGCCGGGGTTTTGGTGGCGGCTGCGCCTGTGGTTTTCGCCGTGATCGGCGAAACTTTTTCCGAGCGTGGCGGTGTGATCAACCTATCCATGAATGGAACCATCCTGCTCTCGGCCATGGGTGGATTCGCAGTAGCAGTACGGACCGAAAGTCTGCTGCTCGGGTTCCTGGCCGGCGCGTTGATCGGAGCTCTGGTAGCCCTGGTTGTCGCCTTTTCATCGATCACGTTGAAACAATCCCAGGTCGCGGTTGGATTCGTGCTGGCGCTGCTCTGCAGAGACCTGTCTTACTTTATCGGCAATCCGTTCATGGGATTGGCCGGGCCGCGTCTTTCGGCGTGGGTGATACCCGGCCTGAGCGAGATTCCGAGCGTTGGACCGCTGTTCTTCCGTCAGGATCTTATGACCTACTTGAGTTACATCCTCATCTTTACCGCATGGCTGTGGATCTTTCGCACGCGGCCCGGTTTGATGTTACAAGGTATCGGAGAACGGCCCGCCGCCGCATTCGTGCGCGGCGCCAATGTAAATGCCATGCGTTATTTCTACACAGTATTAGGCGGTGCGCTGATCGGACTCGCCGGCCCGATGTATTCACTGAGCGTGAAAGCAGGTTGGAAGGGGACCATCTCGGGGTTGGATGGAATTGGCTGGATCGCCCTGGCGATCACGATCTTCGGCGGATGGAATCCGGTGCGGGCGGCCTCAGGCGCCTATCTCTTTGCGTTGTTGCAATGGCTCGGCCTGGTGCTGCAGTCAAGCCTGCCCGGCATTCCCTCACAAGTCTTACAGGTCGCGCCGTTCCCGCTAATGATACTGACGCTCCTGTTGGTGAATATCGGAAACGCTGAATGGGTTGAGCGGACCCTGGCGTCTCTGCCTGAGCCGACCCGGCGTTTCCTGGCCCGGGCTTTACGCGCGCTGCGGGCTTCGCCGCCTGCGGCGTTAGGGGTACCTTTTGAGTCCGAATAATCCCTTCCAAAAATTTACAGGCTATCGCTGTTCGATATGCGGACGAGAATACCTGCCCGGCCAGGTCACATACACCTGCCCGGACGACGCTGGTAACCTGGATGTGGTTCTTGATTACCAGGCCATCCAGGATAAATATCATCCCGAAGACATCACCTCGCGTACAGACACTTCGCTCTGGCGGTATCTGCCGCTCTTGCCGGTCAACGCGCCGCCCGGCGACTCGACCCCGCTGCACGCCGCCGGTTGGACCCCGGTTTACGAGCTGCCGCGGTCTGCCCAACGCCTGGGATTGGGCAGATTGTGGTTGAAGGATGAGTCGCGCAACCCAACAGCTTCCTTCAAGGATCGAGCCAGTGCGATCGTCGTGGTGCGCGCGGTCGAGATCAAGGCTGAGATCGTGGTCACTGCTTCGACGGGCAATGCCGGCGCAGCGCTGGCAGGCATGTCCGCCGCGCTCGGGCAGAAGTCGATCATCTTCGCGCCGAAGTCCGCGCCACCCGCCAAACTGGCGCAGGTGCTTAACTACGGCGCGCAGGTCATCCTCGTGGATGGCTCTTATGATGACGCCTTTGATCTGACGGTCAAAGCCGCGCATGAGTTTGGCTGGTACTGTCGCAATACGGGCTACAACCCCTTCACGGCGGAAGGGAAAAAAACAGCCGCATTTGAAATATGGGAGTGGTGGGTCAAGGTCCACAGCGACTGGCACGACAAGATCGGAGAAATGGCAGACCATTCGCCGCTTACCATCTTTGTTTCAGTGGGGGATGGCAACATTATCTCCGGGATCCATAAAGGACTCAAAGATCTATACGCGTTGGGATGGATCAAGCGCATGCCGCGCTTGATCGGCATACAAGCCGAGGGTGCGGCCGCGATCTACAATGCCTTTCAGTCGGGTGATGAAATCATCCAGCCTGTTTCGGCGAAAACCATCGCCGACAGTATTTCCGTGGATCTGCCGCGGGACGGCCGGCGCGCCGTCCGCGCCTCGCGTGAGACGGGCGGCAGTTACCTTACCGTCACGGATGACGAGATCCTTAAAGCCCTCACCGACCTTGGTAAAATGGGTATCTTCGCCGAACCGGCCGGGGCGGCCGCGTATGCCGGACTGGTCAAAGCGGCAGGCTTGGGGCTGGTCGGAGCCGAGGACCCGGTCCTGGTTTTGAATACAGGCAGCGGCTTGAAAGACATCCAGGCTTCGATGCAGGCGGTTAACTTGTCCGGTGTGGGAACCACGCCAATCATAGAACCAACTTTGGAAGCCCTCAAAAAAATAGTATGAGTCAATCCTGGCCTTTATCCACTCGATATTATATTTTTACCATGATCCTGATCCTGCTGGCGCTGGTGCTCTGGCAGATCCGTGAACTATTCAAGCCGCTCATCACGGCCGGTTTGATCGCCTATATTTTTTACCCAGTGGTGGATCTTTTACACACGCGGCTTAAGATCACGCGTAAAACCGCCTCCCGGATCGTCTATTTTCTGGTCCTTACATTGATCCTGGCGTTACCGATCATTCTTGTGCCGGCCATCTCAGGGGGCTCGAAGGAGATCGTAAGAGATCTGTTGAGGCTGCTTGACCAGGTTGGGGTGATCCTGGCTCAGCCGATTTCGGTGGGTGGGATCGATCTGCACCTTGGAACTCTCGTGCCGGAATTAAGGTTGTCGCTGACGAGCCTGGTCACCCCGGTTCCTGAAGATGCCTTGCTTTTGCTGGAAAAGACTTCGCGCAATACCTTGTGGTTACTTGTGATCGTCATCAGCACCTATTATTTCATGACGGACTGGGAGTATGCCCGCGAAGGGGCTATTCATGCACTGCCTGTCGCCTACCAGCAGGATGTACGAAGGTTGTATCTCGAGATCAAGCAAGTCTGGATGGCTTATCTGCGCGGTCAGATTACGCTGATGATCATCGTTGCGATTGTGTTTTCGATCATATGGACCATTATTGGATTGCCGGGCGCCTTGGTGCTCGGGATCCTGGCCGGTCTCTTCAGCTTGATCCCGGATGTCGGTCCGTTCGCGGCGACTGCTCTGGCCCTGGTCGTTGCACTTTTGGAAGGCTCCACCTGGTTGCCGATCAGCAATCTTTGGTTCGGCGTACTCGTCACAGGCTTGTACGTCGTTTTGATCAACATCAAGAATATCTGGCTGCGCCCCATGATCCTGGGCCGCAGCGTCCATATGCACGAAGGCATCATCTTCGTAGCGATCATCGCGGCGGTGGTGTTCTCAGGCATCCTCGGCGCGATTATTATCGTTCCCGTACTGGCTTCGCTGGGCGTGCTCGGTCGTTATCTTCGCCGGCGTCTGCTGGGTTTGCCTCCTTTTGAAGACGAAAACCCCAGCCTCGCAGCCGAAGCCAGCCCTGGCGTCTCGAGAAAATCAGAAGGCGATACGGCACCTCGAACAAAGTCCCAACTTGTTTCAAAATCCCCTCGGAAGAGTCGCAAATCATGAGCATAACCTACTCGATCGTGGCCCCGATCTATAACGAGATCGACAACCTGCCGCTGTTTTATCAACGCTTAAAAGATGTAATGGATTCCACAGGAAAGACCTGGGAACTGCTGCTGGTCGACGATGGCTCGACCGACGGCTCGACGGAAAAGATCCGTGAATTGGCCAAGGCTGATAAGCGCGTACGGCCAATTATTTTCGCGCGCAACTTCGGTCACCAGGTGGCCATCACGGCCGGCTGGGATTACGCGCGTGGCGAGGCGGTCGTGATCATTGACGCCGACATGCAGGATCCGCCGGAGGTGATCATCGATCTGGCTAATAAATGGCAGGAGGGGTATGAGGTCGTCTACGCTGTTCGTTCGGAACGTGAAGGGGAGAGTTGGTTCAAGCGTTTCACGGCCTCATTCTTTTATCGCCTGATCGCCCGCATTACGGATGTGAAGATCCCGGTGGATACCGGGGATTTCCGTTTGATGGATCGTAAAGTCGTGGACGTGCTCAAGACGATGCGCGAGCGTCACCGTTTTCCGCGCGGCATGTCCGCCTGGGTGGGCTTCAAACAGATCGGCGTGAAATACAAGCGTGCATCCCGTTACGCGGGTGAGACGAAATATCCGTTCAGCAAAATGCTCCGGCTGGCTTTAAACGCCATCACCAGTTTCTCTTATCTGCCATTGCAGGTTGCGACGTTCTTCGGATTTATCTCAGCCGGGATCGCCATCATCGGCATCCCGATCGTGATCGCCTTGCGGTTCGGCGGGTCGCCGCAGTTAACCGGCCAGGCCACAACCTTGATCGCCGTCTTGTTCCTGGGTGGTGTGCAGTTGATCTCGCTCGGTATACTGGGTGAGTACGTAGGCCGTTTGTATGATGAAGCCAAGGGCCGACCGCTCTATATTGTCAGGGAAGCGCCTGAAGGGTAGGGGCGACCCCCTCCCGACCTCCCCCAAATACGCAAGCAGGTTCGTCATTGCAATACGCATGCTCACGTGCGTAATTGGGGGAGGTACCCGCAGAGCGGTGGGGGTTGGGTCGCCCCTACTTAAACTTCTTGATGAAGTAGAGCACCAGCTCGTCGCCGACAGTCAATTGCGCTCCATGCTCTACCGCAACCCCATCGTTCATAAGTCCCCAGCCGTCTGGATCGTAGCCGCGTAATACATACATGCGTTGCGCGGCGCCATAATCGCGGGTCATGCCCATGCCGATGCCGGCTTGCATGCTGACCTGTCCGATACACACTTCGGCCTCGTCCATCAAATGGGTTCCGATGCCGCGGCGGCGAAACTCATCAGGCAGGACGTTGAAATCCGTGATCTCTGGGATCTGCGCCTCTCGAAAGGGAAGGTAATGCGCGCTCCAGCGGATTGTTAAGTAGCCCGCGAATTTGCCATTCATGAAAGCGACCAGGCACGTTCGTTCACCCGCATTTTGCTCGACCAGGTAGGCTTCATACTGAGATGCAGGTTTATCCCAACCGAGATGCGCGAAAGCCGCGGCAAGGATGGGGATATCTTCATGTTGAAGCACTCGAACCTCTAACCCGGAAATTTCCATACTATTCCAGGGTTAATTGTAAGCGCGACCGACTTCAAATTGTCGTCCGACCGGAGTAAAATTCACGCGTTATAAAGTCACTCAAAAACTTTATCCAGGAGGAACAATGAGCGATTTGGATTATGCAGCCGTGCAGGAGTATCTGATTTCACTCGTCCCGCCGCGGCCGGATGAGATGGTTGCAATGGAGAAGTATGCCGCCGAGACGGACTTTCCTACCATCGGGTCCGCTGCGGGATATGTGTGTTATCAGGTGGCGCGCATGATCAATGCCAAATCCGTGTTCGAGATGGGGTCGGGTTATGGCTATTCGACGGCTTGGTTCGCCAAAGCGGTGCAGGAAAATGGAGGCGGTGTGGTGCATCACGTCGTCTGGGACGATAAGCTCTCCCAAATGGCAACCGATCACTTGTCACGCCTGGGATACGGGGATTTGATCCAATATCACGCCGCGGAAGCAGTCGAGACGCTGCGTGGTGTCGAAGGACCGTTCGACTTGATCTTCAACGATATCGACAAACAGGCGTACCCGACCTCTCTGCCGTTGATCAAGGAAAAGTTGCGTTCAGGCGGCGTTTTGATCATCGATAATATGCTGTGGAGCGGACGGATCTTCGATCGCAAAGACACCTCAGCTGCCACAGAAGGTGTGCGCGAATTTACGAAGCTGATCACTCAGGACCCCGATTGGATCGTCTCGCTCGTCCCGGTGCGGGATGGTGTGATCGTGGCATATAAGAAATAAACGAACAGGGGATAACTAGAATAGAGGCTTCAACCCGACACTCAGGTTCGATCAATTTAGCCACGGATTACACACGTGTGCCTGCGGCACAGTGCAGGCAGATTGGCACGGATTCTGATTAATTTCTGTGGCGATCATCCAGGGATCAAAACGATTGGGCGACTCGAATAATTGAGTCGCCCAATCGGTGTAAATCAGTGAAATCTGTGGCTGATTTTTTTGAATTCGGGGTTAAAGATATTGTAGGCTGGTTGTGATTTATGAATTCCCCGAGTTTGCTTTCCGATTGCGATTCAACAACCTGGCGACCAGGACGCCTGCCGGAGCCGCAAAGGCAAAAGACAAGACTACCATCAGAAGCACCCCGATCCCGACCAGGATCCCGATCCATAAAAAGGCAAAGCCAACCGGATCTTCCTTGACCACCTCACCGCTTGCATCAACACAATGCAATTCATAAGCTGTGGCGGGCTGGGTATTCCCAAAATCGTCGGTGGTGGTGGAGGC
>CAYUUJ010000071.1:0-7949 GCA_964447845.1 uncultured Anaerolineaceae bacterium | reverse complement strand
TCAAGGCTGTTGACGTGGTCAAAGACCGCAACAGCGGCGAATCCAAGGGCTTTGCCTTCATCACGATGGCCGAGCAGGCGGATGCCGACAAGGCCATCAGCATGTTCAATGCTTATTCGCTGGCCGACCGCGAGCTCAAGGTCAACGTCGCCAAACCCAAGACCGGATAACCCGGACATCACCACGAACGACAGAACCCCGCTTCGGCGGGGGTTTTTTTTATTTAATTGAGCACGCGTAGGGGCGACCCAATGGGTCGCCCCTACGCCGGATGGCGTAAGCGCCATCCGGCGATCAATTCATTTCGATCCGGATGTAGCCCGTGTGTTTCTGCGAGGCAGAGCAAACATTGATTTCTAATACAAACCGTCAGTAGCCCTTTATCTGGCCCTTCGTCCCCTCGAGACGAAGGGCTTTTCTTTTCTCCTGCCATCATACATGCTAGAATGGGGAAAGAAAAAAATTCTTGTACACGGATAGGACGGAAGAATACGGAAGATTCTGTTTTCTTACGGAAAAATCCGTATTGATCCGCCGAAGGATCCGTGTACTGAAATTAACCAAAGGAGGAAAGCATGGGACTTGGCTCTAGAATCAGACCTACACCGGTGATCTCGCCCAAGGTATTGGTGATCGACTTCCGGCCCGCGGCCGTTCCCGCGACATGGAATAAAACCACCGACTTAATCCAGAAATACATCGACGCCATGCGAGCCGCCAGCAAAGACACGTTGAAGTATCGGGTGGCTAAGAAACTGGACGTCCTCAATTATCCGCCGTTATTGGATGGCCGTCAGTATAACGATGCGCTTTGGTCCCAGGCGATCGCCGATGATAAAAAAGCCTTCCGCGACGCGGGCGGCAATTACGTCATGGCGGATTACCTGCGCATCCTGCAGGATTTCAATATCCTGCCGTTGATACAAAATAAGAACATCGATGAGATCTGGATGTTCGGCGGACCGTATTTTGGTTTCTATGAAAGCCGAATGCTCGGGAAAGGCGCTTTCTGGTGCAACGGTCCAGCCATCGAATTGGACTCACGCCGCTTCGTGATGATGGGCTTCAACTATCAACGTGACGTGCGCGAAATGGTGCACGATTTCGGTCACCGCGCCGAGAGCATCCTTGGCAGACAATTCAAGTCGCAACCCTTTCTGGACGAGTTATATAAACCGGCCGCGGGGCTCGGATCCGCTCCCAAGAATGATTTTGAAAAGTTCCTGCAGTCCGCAGGCACCGTGCATCGCAAACCCGGCGGCGAGGATTACGGACAGGACGAAGTCGCCTGGGTTACGTCTCTTAAACCGGAATGGTTCCCGGCCGCGGTCGATCCGAATCGCGTGAAATAATACAATATACATCTCGACATACGTGTAGGGGCGACCCAATGGGTCGCCCCTACACAGGACGGCGTAAACGCCGTCCTGTGATTATTTTCCGCTATACTTGGGCGAATATTTTGTTTACGGAATCTACACCAGATGCCATTGGAATTTTTCCGTCCCTGATTGAATTTTCCGTTAGATTCCGCCGCAGGTTCCGTGTACTGAAAATATTTTATGGATCTCTCTCAAACCATCCACCTGCTTGGTGACCTGCTAGGTCAAGTCATATCCGAACTCGAATCTCCCGCCATCTTCGAGATCGAGGAACGGATCCGCGCCGAAGCCAAAACCCGGCGGACCGGAGACCAGCAAGCCGCCGAGCGTTTAGAGAAACAGGTGCGGGCGTTGCAGACCGACGAAGCCCGCGCTCTGGCAGCCGCCTTCGCCACCTACTTCGATCTTGTTAACCTGGCCGAGGACGACCAGCGCGTGCATCTCCTGCGCCAGCGCAAGGATAAAAAATATCCCGAGCCGATCGATGAGTCGATCGGTGAAGCCATCGCCACCTTGAAGACGCGCGGGCTGAGCCACTCGGATATGTCTGCCCTGCTCGAAAACCTCTCGATCGAATTGGTGCTTACTGCCCACCCCACTGAAGCGCGGCGGCGTACGGTGCTCTCCAAGATCGAGCACATCGCCCATTTGATCGAGGAACTGAGCGAGAAGGAAAATTCGAGCCGTGAACGCGACCGCCTGCTGGTCTCATTGCAGGCTGAGGTCTCGGCCTTGTGGCTGACCGAGCGCGCCCGCATGGGCAGGCTGGCCGTCACCGATGAGGTCCGCACCGGCCTGTACTTTGTGGATGCCTTTTTTTGGAATACCATCCCGCGCCTGTATGACGATCTCGAGAAAGCGCTCAAGATTCACTACCCCGGTCTGGTGCCACCTCCCGCCTGGTTGAGGCTCGCTTCCTGGATCGGCGGCGACCGCGACGGGAATCCGAACGTCACGAGTGAGGTCACGGCTGAGACGTTGCGCCTGCATCGTGGACTGGCCGTTGAAAACCACCGACGCACGCTGCAGGAGCTTGCGCGCCGCCTGAGCGTCAGTTCGCGCCTGATCCCGCCGCCGCCGGAGTTGACGGCCTGGATCGAAAAACGTCGCCCTTTCCCGCCGCATGTCGAATTCATCGAACAGCGTTATGCCACAGAACCATATAGGCTCGTGCTTTCTCTGTTGGCTGCCGATCTCGCCACCGCCTCGCGGGACGATATGAAGTCTCATCTCATGAGCCGCGATCCGCATCGCGCGCTGCTCGACCTCGAAGACCTGCTCGAACCGCTCGAGATCATCAACCGAGCAATGCCAAAAGTCCTTTCAGAGGATGAATTGAAAACGGCGCGGCGTCAACTGCAGATCTTCGGTCTGCAAGCCGCGCGGCTCGATATTCGCGAGGATTCAAGCCGCTTGAATGCCGCGTTAAGCGAGATCCTGCGCGCCCTGAACATCGAAGCCGATTTCGAGCATCTCCCCGATTCCGACAGGACACAGCTGCTCACCCGTTTGCTGGATGAGCCGTTACCGGAGCTCTCCCCGCACCCGGGTGCGACCGCCGCCACCGCCGAGACCTGGGCATTGTTCCAGTTGATCGGACGCGTGTCCGAAGTGTATGGCAGCGAACTGTTGGGCGCCATCGTGATCTCGATGGCGCATTCCACCGCCGATGTGTTGACCGTGCTGCTGCTGGCGCGCTGGGCGGGTTGTACCTACGTGCCGCCGATCGCGCCGCTGTTCGAATCGATCGAAGACCTGAAAGAAGCGCCGTTGATCCTGAAATCGCTTTTCACCTGCGATGTCTATCGCGAACATCTCAACACCCACAATCACGAGCAGATGGTCATGATCGGATATTCTGACAGCAACAAGGACGGCGGCTATCTGATGGCCAACTGGTCCCTGTATCAGGCGCAGGAACAGATCACGCGCGTGGCTGCAGATCACAAGATCACCCTGACCATCTTCCACGGCCGTGGCGGGACGATCGCGCGCGGCGGCGGGCCGGCCAACCGCGCCATTCGCGCACAGCCGGCCGGCAGTATCAACGGACGCTTTCGTCTCACCGAGCAGGGCGAGATCATCGCCTCGCGCTACGCCAACCCGGATCTGGCTCATCGCCATCTCGAGCAGATCGCCAGCGCCGTCCTGCTGGCTTCGGCTCCAAACCACGGGATAAAGCCCGCTCAGAGTGAGGTCTTTGCGAAGTGGCGGGAAGCCATGAAGACTATGTCTGATGTGGCGGAACGCTCGTACCGAGCCCTGGTCTATGAAACACCCGGCTTTATTGATTTCTGGCAGTGCGCCACACCGCTGGACGAGATCAAGTCCCTGCAGATCGGTTCACGCCCCGCCTCGCGCGCCAGCACGGACGCGGTCAGCCAGATCCGCGCCATCCCGTGGGTTTTCTCCTGGATGCAATCCCGCTTCAACCTGCCGGGCTGGTACAGCCTGGGGATAGGCCTCGATTCGTTTTCCGACCGCGCCCTCCTGCGTGAGATGTACGCGGGCTGGTCCTTCTTCAAGACGCTGCTCGACAACACCGAGATGTCCCTGCTCAAAGCCGATATGGAGATCGCGGCTTTGTACGTGGAGCTGGTGCCGGACCCTGCCCTGGGTACCGCCATCTTCACCCGCATCCGGGAGGAATATGATCGTACGCAGGCAGCCGTCCTTTCCATCAGCGGACACAAATCCCTGATGGAGCTGGAGCCGGTCACCCAAAACGCCGTCCAGGTTCGAAATCCCTATGTGGATCCGTTAAACTATATTCAGGTGGAAGCCTTGCGCCGTCTGCGAGCTCTGCCGGATCAACGAGGTTCGGAGGCGGAAAGCCTGCGGGAAGTGATCGCACTGACCATTAACGGCATTGCGGCCGGCCTGAAAAATACCGGCTAACGTTTAAAAATCCCATCCAATGATGGGATTTTTTCCCAATAACACGGAAATTTCGAGCTCGTTTACACATGGGTCATCACCCGTGTGATCTGGTTGAGTTTCGCCCGACTGAAATAAAGCTCCACACGTGGTCAATCAAAAAAACCATCCCCGTGAATCGGGGAAGGTTTTTAGTCTGTAGTGTCATCCTGAGGAAGCTGACCCCGCTGCAAAGCGGCGGGATGCGACCGAAGGATCTTTTTAATGCCCAAAGAGATCCTTCGGTCACAGCCCTTAGCTGTGCTAAGGGCCAAGTTCCCTCAGGATGACAACCATTAAATGGAATAGGAACAAGTGCTATCCGATCAAATACCATTCACTTTACGACCTGCTATAATTCCATTAAATCAAATCCCATCCTTGGATACCATGACAACTCAACATTCATCGCCTGCTCGCGCTGCTACCAGTGCATATTACCTGTCCTTCATCATCTTTGGATTGCTGATCGCCGTCGAGGGACCCAGCCTGCCTGTCCTGGCGGATCATACTGCCAGCCGGTTGGACCAGATCAGCTTGATCTTTGTGTTTGGTTCGCTGGGCTATATGATCGGTTCGCTCATCGGCGGCCGGGCATATGATCGACTGCCCGGTCACCGCTTTATGGCCAGCTCGATACTCATCATGGCTGTGACCGCGGCGCTGATACCGATCATCTCCACCTTATGGCTGCTTTTATTCGTCATGTTCGTACTCGGCCTGGCTAAGGGCGCGCTCGACGTGGGTTGCAATATACTGCTGCAATGGCTGTACCGTGAAAAGGTCGGCCCCTTCCTGAACGGTCTGCATTTCTTCTTTGGGATCGGTTCATTTGTGGCGCCGCTGCTGCTGGCCCAGGTCATTCTTGCCACACAGGAGATCCATTGGACTTTCTGGACGATCGCGCTGCTCAGTTTGCCGGTCGCGGTCTGGTTGTGGAATCTGCCGGATCCGCCTCACCAGGCCCAGGCGGTGGGAAGAGGCGGTCTTTCCATCCCGCTCGTGCCCGTCTTTTTGATCGTCCTTTGTCTGTTCCTGTATGTCGGAGCGGAGGTCGGTTTCGGCAGTTGGATCTACACCTACGCCGTTACGCTGGGACTGGGGACGACCGTCAGCGCGGCTTACCTGACCTCCGCATTTTGGGGACTCTTCACGGTTGGCCGCTTGTTGGGCGTTTGGATTTCCACGCGCTTATCATCACAAATGATCCTGATCCTGGATCTCATAGGTTGTCTCGCCAGCCTCGGGTTGATCATGCTCGGTCGCGACTCGGCGACCCTGCTATGGGCAGGCACGATCGGCTTGGGTTTGTGCATGGCATCCATCTTCCCCGCCACGCTCACGTTCGCCGCAGAACGGATGCCTGTGAACGGCACGATCACCGGCTTGTTCCTGCTTGGCGCCGGTGTAGGTGGGATGTTCCTGCCCTGGATGATCGGCCAGGCATTTGTGGCGATCGGACCGTACAGCATGTTGACACTCATCCTGACGACCATCAGCGCGCATTTATTGGTCTTCCTTTTTATGGTGGGTATCAAACGCATGCCTGTCCAAATGGTGCCTGAAAACATGAAGGCAGGCGATTAGACCCGAACCAAATCATGTTCGTCGTACAACGAATCCTTGCGTTGACAGTCATCTTGAGCCTCAGCTCGACGGCTTGCGCGCCGACTCTCACCGCCCCTCAGCCTGTTCCCGCGACCTCAACCGTGCGCGCCGCTGACACTTCCGCGCCACTGACCTCGACGCCGTCCGAGACTTCCACACCGACGGCCACGTCAAATCCCACCGAGACCTCCACCTCTACCAAAACTCCATCCCCGACCGGGACATTTACAGAGACGGTCACATTCACGCCGTCAGCGATCCCGACTACTGCAAGCCTTAATGCGCAGGTAACGGCAGGCTTGTTGAGCTGTCGCTACGGACCGGGACCTGAATATCTTTATTTGTATGCGCTGCGCGAAACAGCCAATATTAAACTGATCGGCCGCACGGACGGAGCCAACTGGCACTGGGTGTATGTGGATGGTTGGAATAAATGTTGGTTGAATGCAAATTTTCTAAATATCGACGAAGACTGGTTGAGCCTGCCGATCGTGTATCCAGGTATCGCCAAAATACCGCGCTCACCGTATTATGACCCCACAGATTGGGTGGGCGCGTCGCGGCAGGGAAATATCGTCGAGGTATCCTGGAATCCGATCCGGTTAAGGGCGGGCGATGAGGAAGATGAGTTCATGCTGTTATACATCCTTGAAGTCTGGCGTTGTGAGGGCGGACAGTTGCTCTTCGAACCTTTTGCAACCAGCGACACCTCTGTTTCTTTCGTGGACGAACCTGGCTGCAGCCAGCCTTCGCACGGCCGGCATTATTTCCAGGAAAAACATGGCTACGCCGGACCGGTCGAAGTCCCCTGGCCGCCACATCAGACACAGCCCTGACGAATATTTACCACCAAGTCTCAAAGACACAAAGTCACAAAGTTTTTTATTCTTCTCTAATAATTTTTGAGTCTTTGTGTCTTCGTGCCTTTGTGGTTAAATTACACCGCTCCGGAAGTATCAGCTTTTCGTACAGGATTTGAAAGCCTATCAATAGTAATTGATAGGACCCCGCCTGTATCCTTCGGGAAACCTGAATAGGAGAACCGACATGAAAACAATTTCCATTCTATTGGCCTTGCTCAACTCGCTGGTTGCCGGCCTGATCCTGGCCCACAGCCTGAGCACCTTCGAGCTGCGCGAATCCGGCGCTCTGTGGTCCATAACGAAGGCTGGGTCGGCGCTCGTTGTCATCGCCGCAGGCGGACTGGCCTGGTTGGACGGCGCCAAGCCCAGATCTCAGGGCTTGATGCAGGCGAGCGGACTTTCCCTGGTGGCGCTGGGTGCAGCCGTCATCGTCTGGACCATCCATCTAGCCATAGTAACGGGTGATATGGAAGCCTATATGTTGTTGTATGGTTGCAGTCTGATCGGCCAGGGAGGCAGCTCGGTGCTCGGGTTTCAACCGGAACCGCAGCGGCCCGTTCTCTCTTAAATCGTTTGTGGTCTATTCACGTCTCTCGTTCCCGGTGTCAAGGCCCGGGTTGAGGACGAATTCATATGAGAAAATAACTGATCATAACTTCTTGGGTTAGACGCAGTAAACGCGAAAGCGCAAAAATGCAAGAAAAGGATTGAAAAACGCCATGTCATACAAACCGGACAGAAAGATATATCAGGCTGCGCTGAACTCCATCTTCGTCTTTATTTTTCTGCTCAGCGCCTGCGCCCCAAATGCTCAGGGAACCTCGACCGCCTCCGAGGCTGCACCCGCATCAGCCGCAGGGTCCCTGGCTCCGGATGGGAAGCCGGGGGAAACGTATTATGCGCCATTCCCGGTGACGATTGCGCTGGACGGCAAGCTGGAGGATTGGACCGGCATCCCCAGAGGCAGCTTGGGCTCGGGCGAGGCAACCATGACCTTTGCTTATGCCGCAGATGCCGAGTATCTCTATATGCTGGCTGATGTAACCGATAACAACATTATCTCGGGCATGCACGGCACAAATTATTGGAACGAGGACTCGGTCGAGTTCGACATGAACGCGACCGGCGATCTTGCATTGACCCGCTATGTCCCTGGGGTGGCGCAGATCACTGTCCCCGC
>CAYUUJ010000070.1:0-7963 GCA_964447845.1 uncultured Anaerolineaceae bacterium | reverse complement strand
GTGAAGCGGCTGCAACCCAGACCGCGCAGGAAATTTCGGCCTTGGGTGTGCCTGTATTCTTGAAGCAGGCTGATCTAAGACAACCCGGGCAGATCACTGATCTTTTTACTTATTTGGATACTCTACCGCATTCATTAAAAGTCCTCATCAATTCGGCTGCCCGCATGCACCGCTCCGACGCAACAATCCTGGCTCAAGACGATTGGGATGAAGATTTAGACCTGAATTTGCGGGCGCCGTTCTTATGTGCGCAACAAGCCGCTGCTCGCATGGGACAAGGCGGTTTGATCGTAAACGTGACGGATGTCGCCGCGCAGAAATCCTGGCATGCCTATCCAACTTATACAGTCAGTAAATCCGGCCTGGAGGCCCTCACCAAAGTGTTGGCGCGTGCTTTTGCCCCCAGTGTGCGGGTCAATGCGATCGCGCCGGGATTGGTCCTGCATTCCGAGATCGTTTCTGCGGAGCAGTGGGAGAAAATGGTAGCCCGCCTGCCGCTCCAGCGTTCCGCCAGGATTGAAGAGATCGCTTCCGCGCTCGAGTTTTTAGTGAAGAACGAATATGTTACCGGCCAGACTATCGTGGTTGACGGCGGATATTCATTGATCTAAATAAATGATGAATGTTAAATGATGAATGCTCAATGATGAATGATGAATGCTGATTCCTGGAGATTGCATGTCAGAAACACCTGCTTTTCTCGCTGAACGCCTTAAAACCGAAGGCGAAAAGATGGCTGAATTTTTCTCCGCTCTAACCGAGGATCAATGGCGTGCCGACGTCTATACGGAGGATACGGTCTGGACCATCCGCAACGTGCTCGCTCATCTCGTCACTGCGGAGCGCGGATTCGTAAAGTTGTTCGAGCAAATTCGCACAGGCGGACCAGGCGCCGCTGAAGACTTCTCGATCGATCGCTACAATGCTACCCAGCAGAAACGTTCGGAAAGCCTGTCGCCTAAGGAGCTGCTCGAACATTACAAATCGATCCGTGCCGAGATGATCGTCTGGGTTTCAGGCCTGCAGGTATCGGATCTGCAGAAAGCCGGCCGGCATCCTTTCCTCGGTGTGACTACCTTGAGCGAAATGATCAAGATGATCTATCGCCATAATCAAATTCATTATCGGGATGTCCGCAAAGCCATGGATTCAAACAAAGGTAGAGCCTCAACCTAATCCGCCTACCGCCTACCGCCAACCTCCATCTGCCAACCATCAACCAACCACCATCAACCATCAACCGATGACCAACCTCCTCCGCCTTTCCCGCCCTCTGACGCTGCTGCTGGCCGCCCTCACTTATGGACTTGGGGTGGGGGTCGCTAATTACCTGGGTCAGCCACTGGCGTTGGATACATTCTGGTTAGGCTTGGTTTGTATCTGGATGTCACAACTCAGCATGAATCTGTTAACCGAAGTCTTTCGGCCATCCAATGAGCCGATCACTCCCGGGGAAACCCTGGCCGAACGACGAACATTGCGCAACAATGCTCTTTATATTTCGATCGCGGCTCTTTCCGCGCTGGCGATTGCGGCATTTTTGCTATATCAGCATAACCGGCTGAGTGCCATGGGTTTGGTGCTTCTGGGTTTATCAATATCCGTGGTACTCGTTTATGCTGTCCCGCCATTTCGATTGGTGAACAAGGGGTTTGGTGAATTTCTATTGGCAGCCCATCTGGCTTACATTGTCCCCTCCATTGCTTTTCTGTTGCAAGCTCAGGAATATCATCGTCTTCTGGCGCTCGTTACGATCCCATTGACCGCCATCGCCTTTTCTTATTTCATCGTCATGGATTTTCCCACCTTTGCCGCCGATCAAAAGTACGAGCGCCGGACTCTTCTCACGGTACTCGGCTGGCAACGCGCCATTCCCATTCATCATGCATTGTTGATCACTGCATACTTCTTAATCGCATCCGCGCCATTCTTCGGGTTCTCCTTGCAGCTGCTGTGGCCCGTCTTCGTTACACTACCCTTTGCGGTATTCCAGATCCTAACATTGAATAATATTGCCGCTGGAGCTCCCCCCAATTGGAACTTATTGACAGTAAACACCCTGGCGGTTTTTGGCCTCAGCGCTTATCTGTTTTCCATGATTTTCTGGTTGCGCTGACAAGATACGACATAAACAAGCCGGCCGCGAAGATTGGAAATAGGGATCTCGCCACAGAGAACAATGCAGTAAATGTGAGGGTTAACTTTTTGAATCCTGGTTTCCCGGGGGTAAACCCGTCATCCCCGCCTAGTTTATTAATCTTTCGTTTCGAGTCTTCTGGTAATGCCGAGCAAAACCACCGACACCACCACCAGCATCACAGACAGCGCGATCGCAACACCCAGATCGCTCTCAAAGCCGAGATAGATCGCCAGCGGCATTGTTTGCGTGACACCTTCCAGGTTACCCGCAAACAAGATCGTCGCGCCGAATTCACCCAGGGCACGCGTCCAGGTCAGGATCGCGCCGTTAAGTAGGTGACGTCCTGTCAGTGGAAGCATCACCTCGCGAAACATCTGCCATTGGTCCGCGCCTTCCACATGTGCGGCTTCCTCGAGTGCTTTTTCCACCTCACTAAAACCCAGGCGTGCCGCCCGCACATATAAAGGTGCGGCAACGAATGTCTGTGCCAGGATGACCGCCAGGGTCGTGAAGGGTAGGCTAAGCCCAAATAAACCTAAGGCTGGTCCAAATAGCCCACGCCGGCCGAAGGCGATCAACAAAGCCAGCCCAGCTACGGAAGGGGGTAGGACGACCGGCAGGTCGATCAAAAGCTCCAGCCAGGATTTAAACCGGAAATTCCAGCGCGCCATCATATAAGCTAACGGGGTGCCGAAGATCAAGGTGATCAGGACGGCGAGCAAGCTTGTAACGAGACTAAGTTTCAGCGCGGCAATTGCTGAAGGGGAGAATGCGTAAGTAAAAAAATCTCCGTCTGCAGCCCGTGTGATCAGGGCCAGAAGCGGCAGGCCGAACAGACCCAGCAGGAACAAGCTGGGCAGGATAAAGAGCCAGTCATTTCGTTCACGCGAAGAGCGCATGCATGGATTGTAACGTTGAAATGTTCGAACGATACAAAGTTAGGGGTGGAGGTAAAAATCCCCATTTGTGCAGCACCGCTTGTCCTTCTGCGGAAAGGACATACTCGATAAATTCCGTGGCCAGAGCCAGGTTCGGTGACTCGCTAAGCGGCGCGATCGGATATGCAGCGAGCACATTCAGCTCGGCCGGGATCTCGATCCGTTTTAGGTCCGGCGCGCTGGTGGCATCCGATTTATAGACGATGCCTGCATCCGCTTCACCCAGCTGCACTTTAGCCAATACCTGCCGAACGTTATCTTCATTAGAGACGACATTCGCCAATACCCTATCCTTAAAGTCGGCTCCGTATACACTGTTCATCAACTCCAGGGCTTGACGTGAATAATTCCCAACCGGCACATCTTCAGCAGCCAGCACCAGCTTCAGGTTGGGCTCGGATAGATCTTCCAGGCCTTGGATTCGCGCGGGATTCTCCGCCGGAAGGATAAGGACCAGTTGATTGGTGAGAAATATTTTCGGTGTTGCACCATCGACAAAACCTGCGCTGACCAGTGTCTCCATCTCTTTGGCGTTCGCGGATGCAAAAATATCGGCTTGCGCGCCTTCTTCGATCTGAGTGCGCAGAGCCTGAGAACCTGCAAAATTAAAAATAATAGTCAATCCAGAATGCGTTGTTTCAAAGCTGGCACCGATCTCCCGGAAGGCATCCGTAAGCGACGCGGCAGCAAAGATAGTCATTGTGCGAGCTTCTACCGGTTCGAATGTCCCGGACACTGGGCCGCAGCTTGCTATGAAAAAAGCCAGGACAAACCAAATTAGTTTTTTCATGAGCAAAATTTTACCATTCTTAAGTTGGACTATAATTTTTAATACCTTGGATTTTCTGTCCCGTCTTGCACAGCCGGCCCGCATGATCCTGGATGGTGCAACTGGAACTGAACTAGAGCGCCGGGGCGTGGACACTGGCCTGCCGCTTTGGTCGGCGAATGCGCTGCTCACGGACGAAGGTAGCCGCGTTCTTGGGCAAATCCATGCGGATTACATCGCTTCCGGCGCGGAGATCCTGACCACAAACACATTTCGCACTCACCGGCGTGCATTGGCTCCAAGTGAGAACCAACATCGCGCCTTTGAATTAACCCGGCGAGCGGTGGACATCGCTCGGGCTGCTGTTGCTCAAACTCCATCGGACTCACCGCATTTTGTAGCCGGCTCGATTTCCACGCTCGAAGATTGTTACCGCCCCGATCTGGTCCCATCGGATAACGAATGCCGGACTGAACACTCCGAGCGTGTTCATCACCTGGTGGAATGTAATGTGGATCTGCTTTTGATCGAAACCATGAATACGATCCGGGAAGCAGTGATCGCAGCCCGGCTTGCAGTCATCACCGGCACACCGGTGGTCGTCAGTTTTGTTTGCGGTCCAGGGGAATCCATACTTTCAGGCGAATCGCTTACCGATGCGGCGCACCAACTGCTGCCATTAGGCATTACAGCCATCGGTGTCAATTGTGCGCCTGTTTCAGACCTCGCCCGTCCGCTGGAAGAGTTGCGCGCAGTCTGCGGCCCTTATTTCCCTCTGATTGCTTATGGAAATATTGGTCATGCGGATGAAGCCAAAGGCTGGGTTAATACGGATTCTGTAGACCCGTTGGACTACAGCCGAGCTGCCTGCAACTGGCCGGCCCAGATCATCGGTGGTTGTTGTGGAACAACGCCTGCTCATATTGCACAACTCAGAACGAATATCTCCTGAAATCAATTTATCTGAGTGACGTAGCTAAGACTCGCCGCATGCCCGGCTGGGATAGTCTTCAACCGCATTTTCGGCTACAATCGGAAAGAATATGCTTATTTGGCTGAGATTGATTTGGAGGATCGAATGCAGGAAGCATTAATTATTGACGATAATCGTCAGACGGCGGATGCATTGCATCAAATGCTGGACGTGTTGGATGTGCCGGCCCGCGTGGCCTATGGATCCAGTCCGGCTATTTCCCTGCTGTCTACCTTCCTGCCGCGTCTCATCCTTCTGGATATTAATATGCCGGGTATGGATGGCACAGAAGTGCTGGCTTTCCTTAAGCGGGAACCGCGCCTTGCAGTCATACCCGTGATCGTGATCACGTCCGACGACCAGCCCGAGACCCGCCAGCGTGTCATGAACGGCGGGGCGGTGGCCATGATCATCAAGCCAGCCACGATCGACGCTTTGGAAGAGGCGCTTAGAAAAGCCGGTATTGTCTGAGTAACCAGACCGCCAGAATTCTGGCGGTCTAATTTTGTTGGCAGGTTGTGTGGAAATTCACCTGTACATTCCCGGCAGATGGTCTTATAATCTGCTTAATGTTCTTTATTTCACAAATAAAAATTTCTGAAATATATTTTGAGACGCAAGGTTAAACCCATTCCGATACCCGCTGGAATCCCTGCCCCCAATTTTTCATTGTCCGATGATACAGGCCAAATTCGGAATTTATCCGATCTGCGCGGCAAATCAGTGGTACTTTATTTTTATCCCGAGGATGATACGCCGGGTTGCACCAAGGAAGCCTGTAATTTTCGCGATGACTACTCAGCCTACGATAAAGCAGGCGTGATCATATTGGGTGTCAGCCCTGATTCTGTCGATTCGCATGTCAAATTCAAGCAAAAATTTCAGATCCCCTTCGCGTTGCTCGCGGATGAGGGACATAAAGTCTGTGATCTGTATGGAGTGTGGGGTGACAAGACGTACATGGGCAAGGATTATGAAGGAGTCCTGCGGACCACGTTTTTGATCGGACCCGATGGAAAAATTCTTAAAGTTTTTGAAAAAGTACGCCCCGCGCAGCATAGCCAGGAACTCTTGGAAGCAATTCAAAGTGTTTCATGAGGGGAATTTCGTGACAAAACACTCAAAGTTTGGTAAATTATGGCGTTGGATTACAGGGCATTGCGCCGCTATCCCTCACGCACTTATCTGTATTGAAGCAAGATCGATCTCGGGAGCATAAGGCATGCGACATTTTGTGATTGTTGGCGTCCTGGTCATTGTGGTGACGGTCCTTACCTATGTAGGACTGGATAAGGCGGACCTGATGCCATTGGCCGCCAGCGCTCAAGCGATCCCGATCGATTGGCTCTGGGATGTGGAAATGGCCACAATCTCCTTTCTTTTTGCAGTGATCGTTGTGCCTATGTTCTACAGCTTGGTCGTCTTCCGGCAGCGGAGGAATGACACCGATGAAGGTGTGCACATGGAGGGGAATACCAGTCTCGAAATTGCATGGACCATTGTCCCTTTGATCCTCGTGGTTGTGTTTGCTTATTTGAGTGCTGTAAATTTAGCCGATATAAACCGGGCCGATCCGGACGCAATGATTATCAGGGTCAGGGCACTGCAATGGGATTGGAAATTCGAATATCCGGAATACGGCGGTTTTACGTCGGATGAACTCAGGCTGCCTGTCAACCGACAGGTGGTCTTGAAAATGGAATCGTCGGACGTCGTCCACTCATTCTGGGTGCCTGAATTTCGCATCAAGCAGGATGTTGTACCGGGTCGTACAACCGAGTATCGAGTCACGCCGAACGTGATCGGTACCTACAAAGTTCGTTGCGCAGAGTTATGCGGCACATCGCACTATAGTATGGAAGACGCGGTTCTGGTCGTCGAGCCGGATGACTTTGTAGCTTGGGCTGAAGAACAGGAAGCTGCATACGCTGAGGCGATCGCCGCCGGTGGACCCGAAGCCGGCCGCGTCTACGTCCAGAAGTACGGCTGTCTGGGATGCCATACTATCGATGGCAGCGCGCTGGTCGGCCCCACCTGGCGAGGACTGTACGAGCATGAAGTTGAATTGTCCGACGGCACGCTTGTGATCGCGGACGATGACTATATTCGGCAATCGATCCTTGATCCGCAGTCACAGGTTGTGCGGGGTTTTCTACCCATGACCTTTAATGCTCAAGCCGTCGGCATGACCAATGAAGAAATTGATGCCATCATCGCGTATATTGCAACCCTGAAGTAATCGTGGAGATAGACATTATGAAAAATATGAAACCATTCCAGCGCGGGTTGCTCATGCTCCTGATAGGGGTTGTAGTGGGCTACTTGCTCGGGACCCTGCTGGATCTATTGGCTGTTGGTGTTCTAAACAAGGCGTCACCCTTGGCTGGGTTCTTTGCCCTGATCGCAGGCGTTACCGGCTTTTTCTTCGGCCTGGTGGGATACAGTGCTATTACAAGTGGTCTGGTTTGGCAAATCGGAGGCACGATCGTCGGGGCATTGTTTGTAACCGCGATCCGCGCCTTCATGGGGCTTTCTCTGATCGGGCCCTTTTTGTTCACTGAACCGGCCTGGGTATTGGGCGCTTTTGTTGGCGTACTTTCTTTTCTATATGGCAGTGGTAATGTCACCGACTGGATGAAATGGGCGCGCGGCATCTCCACTCCTGAGCATCATGATGACCTTCCCGGCTGGGAAAAATATTTCTCGGTTTCACTTGACCACAAGGTGATCGGGATCCAATACACCATGACCTCTCTCGCCCTGATCTGCATCGGCGGGACTTTTGCAGTTATCTTCCGGTCCGAACTGGCGTTTTCCCAATTGCAATTCCTGACCACGACTTTCCGGGCGTTTAATCAATCCGGTCCACAGTTCTATAACACGCTCATGAGTTTGCACGGCATCCTGATGATCATCTCGATCCTATTGGGTGTGTCCGGGATCATTAACTATGTGGTGCCTCTATTATTGGGCGCACGGGATATGGCCTTCCCGCGCCTGAATGCATTTTCTTTTTGGATCGCCGTTCCTGGTTCCATCCTGCTCATTTCCAGTTTATTCCTCGGCGGCTTTGACACCGGCTGGACGGGTTATCCGCCACTTTCGGCGCGTGCTCCGTTGGGAATGCAGATGTTCTTCCTGGG
>CAYUUJ010000069.1:0-7986 GCA_964447845.1 uncultured Anaerolineaceae bacterium | reverse complement strand
CTCCATTAGTTGGCCGCGTATTTTACCGGCCGGCCGCGGCAACCTGAACGAGCACGGCCTGGACTTTTACAACCAACTGGTGGAAAGCTTGCTGAAGGCTGACATCATCCCGTATATCACACTCGACCATTGGGACCTGCCGCAAGCGCTTCAAGATAAGGGCGGCTGGACGGTACGGTCCACGGCTGAGGCATTCGTGGAATATGCGGATATCGTCTCACGAGCGTTGGGCGATCGCGTGAAGAATTGGATCACGCACAACGAACCGGCGGTCGTCGCCTGGGCTGGGTACTCCGACGGGGTGCATGCCCCCGGCTTGAAGGATTATGCGCTGGGCGTGCGCGCCGCGCATCACCTTCTGTTATCTCATGGCTGGACCGTGCCCGTGATCCATCGGAATAGTCCGAACTCGGAAGTGGGCATCACGCTGAACCTTGGCTGGAGCATGGCCGCCTCCAACAGCGCAGCCGATCTGAACGCGGCGCGCTACGAGGAAGGCAAATGGTTCCGCTGGTTCGCAGACCCTGTTTATGGGCGCGGCTACCCAACCGACAAGGTGGCCGATTTCGAGAAAGATGGCGCCTTACCGAATGGGCTGGATTTTGTTCAAGGCGACGACATGAAAGTAATCGCTGCCCCGACCGAATTTATCGGCTTGAATTACTACGCCCGGAATGTCCATCGCGCGAATACGCCGGACAACGAACCCCAGACTGTTTTTCCCAAACCACAAGGTCCCGAGAACTGGACCGAAATGAAATGGGAAGTATTTCCAGATGGTCTTACCGGGGTGTTGGCGCGGACCTATTTTGATTATCAGCCTCTCAAAATTTATGTCACGGAGAACGGGGCAAGTTATTCCACTCCGCCGGATGGCAAAGGCAACGTCCCGGATGTGCATCGCACGAATTATCTCCGTGAGCATTTCGCGGCGGCGCAACGTGCGATCGAATTGGGCGTGCCTTTAGCAGGCTATTTCGTGTGGTCGTTGATGGATAATTTCGAGTGGAGCTTCGGCTACAGCCAGCGCTTCGGGATCATCTGGGTGGATTTCGAAACCCAGAAACGCACATTGAAAGACAGCGCGAAATGGTATAAGAAAGTGATAAAGAAGAATGGGTTGTAGGTAGTTGGGTAATTAGGGATTAGGGATTAGGGATTAGGGATTAGGAAGAAAACAAAAAGCGACTCGCATAAAGTCGCTTTTTGTTTTTTCTACATCCCACCTGCGAACGGATTGCTGATCCTTTCCTCGCCCACGGTTGTTTCCGGGCCATGGCCTGAAAGCAGACGTGTTTCATCAGGCAGGGTGAAGATCTGCTCCTGGATGCTTTTCACCAACGCATCAAAATTACCACCGGGTAGATCCGTGCGGCCAACCGAACCGGAGAAGATCAAATCTCCGCTGAAACAGACATTCGCCTGAGCCACATAAAACACGCAGTGCCCCACTGTATGACCGGGTGTGAATCGCACTTCAAATTCAACACTTCCCAACCTCAAGGTCTGTCCCTGATTTAGATCGATCGTCGGTTCCGGGCCGGGGTCAATATCAAAACCGAAGAGCGCTCCACCACCGCCGGCGCGCCACAACACATGGTCTGCGGGATGCAACGCCACCAGAGGCAACGGATTCAGCGCGTCGGCAATGGCAGCCGCGCCGCCGATGTGGTCGAAATGCGCGTGCGTATACCATAGGTGGCCGATCCGCCAGCCGCTCGCCCGCGCCTCGGACAGGATCAGGTCCCCGTCCCAGGAGGGATCGATAACGGCCGCCTCGCGCGTATCCGGGTCCGCGACCAGGTAGGCGTTGGTCTGCACCGGTCCAAGTGTAAAAGTTTTGATCTCCAGCATATGGGTCCTTTAATCTCCGATCAAAACCGGCGGCACGGAAGCGTCGGCTTTCACATTATCACGAGGCGCAAAGGTGGAATAAATAAAAATGGCAAACACCAACAACACCAGAGAGATTGGATAAATGGAGACCGGGGAGCGTTCGTAGAGATAACCGGCCAGTAGCGGCGAGAGGATCATCGCCAGCGAATTCACAGCTTCGGCGATTCCATACGCCAGACCCATGCGGGCTTGATGGACCAGCAAGCGTATTTGCGCAAAAGCCAGCACGCGCGCAGCCCGGAACCCTCCAAGCAGAAAGTATCCCACTGCATACCAGGGTAATGATCCGCCTTTCCATAACAGGAGAGCGAACAAACCCACGCAGGCCTGCCCAAGCATAAAGCCCAGGCGAGGATTCACGCGACCGAGCAGGAGGTTGAATACAACATTGCCGATGCCTCCCGCCGACCCGATCCAACCCATCAAGCCCAGGGAAACTCCGCGTTCATTTTGAAGGAAATTGGGCGTAAGCGGTTGCGGCAGGAACATCACAAATGTGGCCACGAACATGACGCTCAAAAACGCGGTGAAGCGCGGGCTCTTCAGCAAGCTCGCACGGCTCGATTCATCGTCGTGTTCGTCCCGCAGCTGGGGACGGATGAAAAGGATCACGCCCACCGATACCAGGAATATGCAGGCGGCCGTAAAGAAAGTAGTACGCAAACCGAAAGTATCACCGATCCAACCGCCCGTCACCGGACCCAGCACCGCGCCCAGGTTGAACATGGCCGATGTCAATGTCATGGCCCGACCGGTGCTGAGCGAACCGCGCGCGGCGGTTACATAACTGAATAAAGGCGATGAAACAAAAGCCGTCAAGCCGTACAGCAAATAGCCGATCACGAAGGGCCACAGCGACGGCGCCAGCGCCATGATCCATGCTGCCCCCGCGCCGATGAACCAGGCGATCACCAACAGCGGCCTGCGGCCAAACCGGTCGGAGAGATAACCGGCCGGGATATGCATCACCATCATCATCAGCCCGAAAAAACCGAGGATGGACCCGATCATCAATGGGTTGGCGCCCATCTCCTGCAGGTAGAGCGGCACGAATAGGATGAACATGCCTTCACCGATCCCCCAGGTGATCAAGCTGAACATGATCAGGATCAGACTAGGATTCACGCGGACGCCTCGACCCGACGGATGAATTTGACAACCGCCTCAAAAGCCTGCGCGTGCGCCGCATCGCGCGTGACCACGTGGCCTGATCCCTTGATCCACAGCATTTCCTTGTCCCGCGCGCCGAGCGCTGCATGAATGTGATCCATGTTCTGTGGCAGTACGTAGGTATCATCGCGCGAGTGGATCAGGAACACCGGCACATCCACCCTGGGAAGCTCCTGGCGCATTTCATTCAGCAGCAGTTTCAACTCACCGACCGAGCGAGTCGGATTACGCGGATATGAGACATGGTCCTTCCAGACCTCCCGGTCGAACCAACCTGTGCCGGGTGGGTCCTTGCTTTTCGAAAGAAAGGGTCTGAAGTAAGCCACAAAGCGGATCAACCAAAGCGGGTAATCTTTTGGCATAGCAGCCGGTGTGGAAATTGCCACGACCCCTTTCACGTCCAATTTTGTGGACATTAGCAGCGATAACGCGCCGCCCATGGATAATCCCACGAGATATACATTCTTCGTCATGCCGCTTAAATACCGATAGCCGTCTTCCACGGACGTCATCCAATCCCGATAGGTTGAGCGAATCATATCCCCCGGATGGGTGGCATGACCTGCAAGCCGAACGCCCATCGCAGTGTAACCTTGCCCGGCAAGATGCTCGCCGAAGCCGCGCATTTCCTTGGGGGTGCCGGTAAATCCATGGATAAGCAAACAGCCCGGATTGGATCTCTCGCCCGGGAAGAAAAATGGTTCAGCAGCAGGGATGATGAGGGGGTCAGGTGTCATGGGTTGGGTGTCAGGTGTTGAGTGTCAAGTGTCAAGTGCCTGGTGGCAGGTGCCAGGTGCCAGGTGTCAGGTGTCGGGTGCTATGTGTCACGCGCGCTTGAGGATGGTGTGCGGTGGATTTAAGAGCTGCACCTTTTGAAAAATGGGACAATCTACGTCGTGCGCACCTGGCAGATATCCTGTGCTGACCAGGAATTCACGCACGATCTCACCGCCTGTGAACACAAAGGTCTTCTTAAATAGTTTCGTCCAATCTTCTGCGGATAAAGGATGAGACGCGTCCAGCCAGCCGCGAAATGAACCATGTTTTTTCTGTAATTCCGTGATCCGGCGGGCGTTCTCGATCGCAGCATTGACCTTGAGTTTATTGCGGATGATGCCTGCATCGGCCAGCAGGCGCGCCCGGTCTGTCTCGCCATACCCGGCTATCTTGGCAATGTTGAAACCATCGTAGGCGCGGCGGAAATTGTCCGCTTTTTTCAGGATCGTGATCCACGAAAGCCCCGCCTGGTTGATCTCGAATATAAACCGCTCAAAGAGCAGATTGTCGACTGAGATCGGGAAGCCGTATTCGGTATCGTGGTAGGTTTTGTTATAGGTATCTTCAGGATGAGCGTTTATATATTGGCAGTAGGTCGTCATAACTTGATCTCCAAAATGGGCAGAACCCGCGGCTGGCCATCCACTTCACTGGTCCGTTCGCCAACTTTGCGAGCACCCATTTTCTCATAGAAACCCTGCGCGTTCGGGTCTGAGTCGATTTGCAGGATCGTGCATTTCTTTTTACGGCAACGTGCCAAGGCATGTTCCCACAGTCCGCGCCCCACGCCCTTCGCCATAAAACGTGGGGAGACCCAGAAATGCTCCAGCGTAGCGCGGTCCGTCGAATAGAGGAGTGCGTAGAAACCGGCTATATCGTTTTCAGAGATCGCCACCCATACATCCGCTTCGGCGATGAATTCGGGCGTGATGATAAGCAGCGGGGTCCAGATCTCGATCCAGCGTTCCGGATAACCCCAATGCCGTTTGGCATCGATGGCAATTGCAGTAAGGACGACAGCCTCTTCGGCGTGGGCGGCGCGAATTGTTAAAAGTTTTGCCACAGAACCTTCGGCTGAATTACACGGATTTTCTTATTCGAGTATGCTTTTCCGATCAACCACGAAAGCAACTCCACCATCACACACCGATTCTTATATCTAAATCAGTGAAATCTGTGTAATCGGTGGCTAAGTACCAACCACTCTTATCTCGCGCGGCATGTCGCTCAACACGTCCGCGCCTTTTTCCGTGATCACAACATTGTCCTCGATCCGCACACCGTTGCGTTCCGGGAGATAAATGCCTGGCTCGACGGTAAATGCCATACCCGGTTCCAAGATCTGCATATTGTCGCCGCGCATATATGGATCTTCGTGACCCTCCATGCCGATACCGTGTCCGGTACGGTGCGTGAAGTATTTGCCATAGCCTGCCTTCTCGATCACCGCGCGGGCGGCTTTATCCACGTCCGCGCACGGCACGCCGGGTTTGGCGGCTGCGCGTCCGGCCGCGTTGGCTTCCTGCACGACCTTGTGAAACTTCTCATACTCGGCGTCCACCTTCCCAACCGCGAAGGTGCGCGTCAGATCCGAGATATAGCCGTTATATGCTGCGCCCCAATCCACTACTAACATGTCGCCGGCTTGCAATTTTCGGTCGGTGGGCGAGGCATGCGGATTGGCGGAATTCGGCCCTGCAGAAATAATCGGCGCGAAAGGGATCTCTGAATCAGAGCCTTTTTTCAGCAATTGGACCACCAATTCTGCCGATAATTCTTTTTCGCTCATTCCGATCTTGATCAACGGGATAACCGCCTCCAGCGCACTTTGTGCGATCTTTACCGCGCGTCGCATGGCTTCAACCTCGGTCCGATCCTTTCTCACTCGCAGAGCGGACAACACCTCGCTCGCATCCGGAAAGTCCGCTTCAGGCGCGCCGGTCTTAATGTAGCGAAACTCCAGCAGACGCATCTGCCGGGGTTCGACGCCGATCCGCTTCCCGTCCAGACCTAAAGCCTGTGCGGCCTTTCGAAAAGCCTGGTCCCACTCGGACGGGTTCTCGCCATACGAGAAAGGTTGTACTTTATATGGAAAGAGGCCGACCTTGAGCATCTCCAATTCGGGCAGGACCAACGCCGGCGCTTGATCGGGAGCGACCAGCAGAACGACCGGTCGCTCCATCAGGTGGAAGCTGACATCCGTGAGGTACTTCAGAGTAGGACCGGGATTCAACGCAACTGCATCCAGGCCCGAGGTCCGGAGCGAGGCGATGAGTTTGTCGAGGCGCGCAGAAGTCATGATGTCTCCTTTATATCTATCGGAAAATTAACCACGAAGGTTTTCTAATTGGCGTCTCCGTGACTTTGTGCCTTAGTGGTAAAGACCATATTAATCGGATAAGTCCTTATCATCTGACGGTCAATTCTTAAGTTTATGATTGCGTTTAGTCAACCAGGTCACCACGATCCAGTCTATCAGCCATGGCATATGCCGCTCTCCAAAGATCGGGATGCGATAATACCAGGGAATGATCACGGCCCGGCGCGGACGTCTGGCAAGACTTATCACATGCCGCGCCACAGACTCGGACGTCATCGAACGGAAGTACTTGCGCAGCCTTGAGTTCTTCATCGGATGATCGCCTGTATGCCGCCCGAACTCCGTCTCTGCCGGGCCGGGATAAATGCCGCTGACATGAATGCCAAACGGAGCCAGCTCGCGGCGCAGCGCGTCGGTGAAAGCCCGCACTCCGAATTTCGTGGCAGCATACACGGCATAAGATGGCGCGGCGATCCAGCCGGCGATGGAGGACATGTTGATAATATGTCCGGAACGTCTCGCGAGCATATGCGGCAGAAGCGCGTGCGTGACATGCATCACGCCTAAAAGGTTGACCTGCACCTGTAAATCAATATCAAGCTCAGGGTCGAGGTCTTCGAACCAGTTCAAATGGCCAAAACCGGCATTATTGAAAAGGATGTCGATCTGTCCGTGGAGCTCAAGCGCTTTTTGGAGCATGGCTTCAATCTCAGCCCGCTTGGATACATCCACCGGGATCAGATGAGCTTGTCCGCCTTGTTCCCGGATTTTCCATGCCAGCGCCTCCAGGCGATCCTGGCGCCGCGCCGCCAGGATGACTTTGCAACCTTCCTTTACGAACAAAAGCGCGGCGTCCTCGCCAAACCCCGAGGAGGCGCCCGTGATGAGCACTACTTTTCCAGCGAGAAGCTCTGTCATGGTTTTGCGATTCAAATAAAAAGCGACCCGAATATTTTATCATTCGCGTCGCTCGAGCTACATGTCATTGCGAGGAGGGTGTACTTCCCGACGTGGCAATTACGATGTTCACGAGGAGATTGCTTCGTCGCCTTGCTCCTCGCAATGACATCCGTAATTTTATTATTCCGACGGCCCTGATGTTTCTTCCGTCCGCTTTTTAGGCCGCGGCGGCGCCATGACCGGATCGACCGCCATTGCAATATTAATCACTTCATCCATATGCGATACCGGGATGATCTTGAGCTCATGGCGGGCGGTCTTCGGCAGCTCGACCAGATCTTTCATATTCTTTTCGGGCAGTATGACCGTCTTTAACCCGGCTCGATGCGCGGCCATGACTTTCTCGCGCACACCGCCGATCGGCAGGATGCGTCCGCGCAAGGTGATCTCGCCTGTCATGCCGACATGACGAAATACCGGACGGCCCGTTAGAGCCGAGATGATTGCGGTTGCCATCGTGATGCCTGCCGAGGGTCCATCTTTCGGGATGGCGCCTTCCGGCATGTGGACGTGGATGTCCATGCGTTCGAAGACATCCATATCGATCTTAAGCGCGGCGGCGCGCATCTTAATATACGTCAGCGCAGCCTGACCGGATTCCTGCATCACGTCCCCGATCTGGCCGGTCATTTGCAGGCTGCCTTTCCCCTCCAGCACAGCCACCTCGACCGGCATGATCACGCCGCCGTCCTCGGTCCATGCCAGGCTGGTGACCACACCCACTTCGTCGGCGCGTTCGGCTTCCGGCGGAAAGATTTGTTGCGGACCGAGGAATTTTTCGATCAGCTCGGGTGTCAACGTGCTGGGATACTTTTTGCCTTCGGCCTTTTGGCGCGCCACTTTGCGGGAAACGCGTCCGATCT